>JAYEPD010000165.1:11438-27638 GCA_034723675.1 Campylobacterota bacterium | reverse complement strand
CAATGAATATGATGAGAATTTTAGGTAAGCAAATATGATAAAAAAACTAAAAAGAAAACTTAACTTTGATGTATCAACATTTTGTAACCACAAATGTACATTTTGTTCAAATCCAGATACAAGAACTATAAAAAGTCAAGTTAGTTATGAACAATATATAAAAGTGATGGATAATGTCATGCAATACATTGAAACTAATGAGATAGGACTAAGTGCAAAAGGAGAGGTACTTATAAATAAAGATTTAGCATCTATCATAAAAGTTACAAAAGAGAAGTATAGTATCCCATACATTTACATAAGTAGTAATGGAGCGTTAGCAACAAAAGAGAAGTTAAGTGAACTTTTAGAAGCTGGACTTGATAGTACAAAGTTCTCTATAAATGCTGTTACAAAAGAAGAGTATGAAAAAGTACACTTGAGTGATGATTTTGAATTGGTTATAAAAAATCTAAAAATACTTATAGATTTAAAAAGAACTAAATACCCAAATCATAAAATATTTTTATCTTCTGTTATAGATATGAAAAAAGAGCAGTTAATAGATCACTTTAAGAGCATATTAGGTGAAGAAGATTTTGCTTTACTCAATGGTATTGATATTTTCACCCTTGATTATACTCCTAAATTTGAAGAGACTAAAAGCACTAAAAAGATAACTAAAAGTTGTCCTATTCCATTTAATGAGATATATATAAACTCTGATTGTACTTTAGGACTTTGTTGTAAAGACTACTTTGATGAGATAAGTTTTGGTTCATTGCTAGAAAATGATTTTTTAGAACTTTATAACTCTAAAGAGTGTGAAGATATAAGACAGATGCATATTAAAAAAGAGTTCCCAGACAATCATCTATGTAAAAACTGCTTATTATATGAAGGATAACAAATGTACAAAAATAAAAGAATAATAGCAATAATACCTGCGAGAAAAGGTAGTGTTGGACTTAAAAATAAAAATACCAAAGAGTTATGTGGAAAACCACTTATAGCTCATAGTATAGAAAAAGCAAAAAGCTCTAAGTATATAGATGAAGTGATGGTTACTACTGATTGTGATAGAATTACATCTATAGCAAAAGAGTATGGTGCAAATATTCCATTTACAAGACCTGCAAAACTATCCTCTTCAACTGCTACATCTTTGGATGTTGTTTTACATACTTTAAACTATTATGAGACAAACTTTGATGATCTATATGACTACCTTATCTTACTAGAACCAACTTCACCTTTAAGAGAAGATGACGATATAGATAATATGATAGAAAAACTGATAAACAATGAAAAAAAATATGATAGTTTAACCTCAATAGGTGAAGTAAACGAACACCCATCAATAGTTAAAAAAATAAAAAATAATAACCTTATACCATTTTGTGAAGAGTTAGAGTTAACTTCAAGAAGACAAGATAATGAAACTGCTTATTTCCCATATGGAGTAGGATACTTAGTAAAAACGGCTTCATTAAAAAAAGAGAAAATGTTTTATACAAGAAGAAATGACTTTTATACAATAAAAAAACATCAATGTTATGAGATAGATGATATTTATGATTTTATCTGTGTAGAAGCTATAATGACACACCAAAATAGTAAAGGAGATAAAGATGCAATCTGATACTTTAGAAGATACAAAAGATTTTAATGCAAATAAAACTTATCATGAGATGACATACAATACAAAATGGGAAGAGAATCGTCCAAAAGAATACTTTGAATATCGTAAAAACTGGATAGAGTTTCCAAAACAAAAAATTGTTTCAGATTTTCCTTTACACTTAGATATAGAAACAACAAATGTTTGTAATCTAAAATGCCCAATGTGTCCAAGAACAATTATGCTTGATAAAAAACAATTTCCATCACAAGGGTATATGAGTGATGAGGAGTATAAAAGTATCATAGACCAAGGTGTAAAAAATGGTCTTAAAAGTATAAAACTTAACTATTTAGGGGAACCACTTCTTCATCCAAGTGTAGTTTGGCAAGTAAAATATGCAAAAGAGCAAGGTATACTTGATGTGATGATGAATAGTAATGGAGATCTTTTAACAAAAGAGATGTCAAAAGATCTTCTTGAAGTTGGACTTGATAAACTTTTTATATCTTTTGATTCTATATCTCCTGATATTTACGAAGTACAAAGAAAAGGTACAAGTTTAGGGAAAGTGATAGACAATGTTTATAACTTTGCACTTCTAAGAAACCAGTATTATCCAAATACACACATAAGATTATCTATGGTTATGTATGAAACACCTGAATATCAAACACAATTTGAAGGTCTTCAAACTATGTGGAAAAATCTTGTAGATGCTGTTGGTTATGGTTTTTATGTTGAACATGATGAAAATAGTAAAACATTTCCTAAGGTTGAAGGTTTTTATTGTGAACAACTTTTTCAAAGAATGTTTTTAAAATACAATGGTAATGTTACTGTTTGTTGTTTTGATGATAAAGATGAATATATTGTTGGTAATTGGCGAGACGAAAAACTAAAAGATATTTGGAATAGTAAAGAGTATAAACATATAAGAGATACCCATCTAAAAGGTAACTATTGTGATATAAATATGTGTAGTAGATGTTATCTACCTGTATCAAAGTAAAAATAAGGAGCTAAATATGAACTTTTTAGTTATAGGTTTAGGATCTATGGGGAAAAGAAGAGTTAGAAACCTTCAAGCGTTAAATCAAACAAATATATCAGGATTTGATATATCACAAAAAAGATGTGATGAGTCAAAAGACAAGTATGGTATAGATACTTATTTAGACTTTGAAGAAGCTCTTAGAGAAGTAAATCCTGATGTTTTTATCATCTCAACTCCACCAAACTTACATATGCAATATGCTTATATAGCTTATGAGCAAAATATACATTGTTTTATAGAGGCTAGTGTTGTAGATAGTCAAAAAATATTAGAGTTATCTAAAAAAATAAAAGATAAAGATCTTATCATTGTACCATCTTGTACTATGACATACTATTTTGCTCAACAAAAACTAAAAGAGTTAATTGATAAGAAAATTATAGGAAAACCTTTGAATTTTAACTATCAAAGTGGTCAGTATCTCCCTGATTGGCATCCATGGGAAGATATAAATGACTTTTATGTATCAAGTCCTGATACAGGGGGAGCTAGAGAGATAGTACCTTTTGAGCTTACTTGGTTAAATATGTTATTTAAACACCCTAAACCATTGGCTTGTGTTAAAAGAAAACTTACAGATATGAACGCACCTATTGATGATATATATCATTGCATTTTAGAGTACCCTGATGGACTTATTGGCAACCTTACAGTTGAAGTAGTATCACGACCAAAAGCAGTTAGAGAGTTTAGAGTTATAGGAACTACAGGAGAGATAGCATATAGTGCAGATACAAATGAACTAAAATATATAAATACCTCTATGAAAGATTGGGAGTATATCTCTTTTGATGCTGGAACTATTGAAAAAGAGTATATAAATCCAGAAGAACCATATATAAATGAGATACAAGACTTTTTAAATGCTATTGTTCAAAAAGATATAACACTATTTCCAAACTCTTTAGAAAATGATTACAAAGTTTTAAATAATCTTTATGATTTAGAACAACTTACAGGAGATACAGATGAATTATCAAGATAGACTTCTTAAAGTTATACCAGGTGGTGCACACACTTATAGTAGAGGCTATGATCAGTATCCATCAAATGCTCCTCAAATATTAAAAAAAGGGAAAGGTGCTTATATCTATGATGATAAAGAGAATAGATACCTTGACTATGGTATGGCACTACGAGCTGTAAATTTAGGGTATGCAAATGAGCAAGTAAACAATGCAGCAATTGAACAAATAAACAATGGAAACAACTTAACAAGAGCATCAATGGTAGAACTTGAATCTGCTGAACTTTTAGTAGATATGATACCATCAATTGATATGGTAAAGTTTACAAAGAATGGATCAACAGCTACAACAGCAGCTGTTAAACTTAGTCGTGCTTATACAAAAAGAACTTTAGTTGCAAGATGTGAGGAGCATCCATTTTTTTCATATGATGATTGGTTTATAGGATCAACAAATATAACAAAAGGGATAAACAAAGAAGATACTTTAAATACAAAACTTTTTAACTATAACAATATCCAAAGCCTTGAAAAACTTTTCAATGAGTTTCCAAACCAAATAGCTTGTGTGATACTTGAACCTGCATCAACAGAGCATCCAAAAGATAATTTTTTACATAAAGTAAAAGAGTTATGTAAAAAAAATGGTGCAGTTTTTATACTAGATGAGATGATTACAGGTTTTAGATGGGATATACAAGGGGCTTCAAAATACTATGATATAGAGCCCGATATAGTAACCTTTGGGAAAGCTATGGCAAATGGCTTTTCTGTAGCATGTGTAGCTGGAAGAAAAGAGATTATGAGTTTGGGCTCAATAGAGGAGATTGGAGCTGAAAGATTGTTTTTACTATCAACTACTCATGGGGCTGAGATGTCTGGACTTGGTGCATTTATAGAAACAATGAAATTTTTAAAAGAAAATAATGTTATCGAACATCTTTGGAGATATGGAAAAGATTTAATAACAATGATGAATCACTTAGCAAAAGAGTTTGATATATCAAAAAACTTCGTTGCAGGTGGGATTGAGTGTAGTCCTTACTACCTTACATTTGATAAAGATGGTAACCATTGTTTAGGGCTTAGAACACTATTTTCTCAAGAGATGATAAAAAATGGCGTGTTTATGCCATGGATTGCATTAAGTTATGCACATACAAGTATTGAGTTAGAGATAACCAAACAAGCTCTAAGAAAAACTTTAGAAGTTTATAAAAAAGCAGTTGAAGATGGATATGAAAACTATCTTGTAGGAGATGTTATAAAACCTGTGTTTAGGAAGTATAACTAATATGGAAGACACTTACAAAAAAGCATTTAAAAAAGATAAAGATTTAGTAGAAAAATATTTTCAAAATATAGAAAAATCTGAACAACAAAAGATGTTAGAAAAACTACTTAAAAATACCTCTATAGAAAACAACTCTACAATAGCAGATATTAAGCAAAGATATTAATAGATCATTTTTATTTAATTAATCTTTGAAATAATATATCTTCTAAATTTCTACTTGAATCTACTACTAATAAAATATAAACATTTGCAGTGTCTATTTTGTATATTATTCTCCATCTTTTATAAATTATTTCTCTATATTTCAAAATACCAATTTGTTGTAATTCTGGTACAATTCTTTTTCTTTCTGGAAAAAAATATAAATCATTACACTCTTTTTTAATTTCAGAAAATATTTTTTTTGCTATATTTAAATTATCTGTTTTAATATATTCTATTATTAATTCTAAATCAAATTGCGCACTTTTTGTCCATATAACTTCAAATTTTTTCATTTAATCAAAATAATTTTTGTTCTAAGTTGTAAAACATCTCTTCTTGTTTTACAATATCATTATTTTCAATATCGTTTTCACTTTGAACAATTAATTTTAATAAATTTAAAGAATTTTGTAAATTTTCATAGCTTTTAATATCTTGAACGACTGCTTTTGCTTCACCATTTTGTGTTATTATAACAGTTCTTTGTGTTTCATTGACATTATTTATTACATCTGCTGTTTTCGATTTTAAATAACTAATTGGTTTTATATCTTGACTTAAATACATTTAACCTACCTTTTAAATTGAAGATATTTTATTGTACTAAATTTAGATTTAATTTAGTATTAGAGATACCCTTAATTTTATTTTTCTAAACAATCGTCAAATAAGTATTGATGATCAATTGGTAAGATATTATATAACGCAATTGCTAAATCTTGTATCTCCCAAAGTGCAGACTTACTACTTCGTAAAGCTATAAAGTTTTGTAAACTTCTAGCATTTATAGTCCAAGTTAGTTCTGTTTTATAACTCTCTGGTAAACAGTATTTTGCTCTATCATTTGATACACCATCTATTAACATTATTCGCAAGTTTTCTAAAGCTACAACTGAACTAAAGTCTACACCTAATTCATCTGTCCATACAAGATATTTAGCTGCTCTTTGCATATGTTTATCTGTATATACCTCATTTTTATTGGTGTATTTGTTTTTTAGTTCAATCATACTCATACCATCTGTAAAAGAGTCTTCATCTTTTAACTCTTTTAAAGTGTATCTAGTAGATTTTACACTTGGACTTGCCATACGATGTCTAGCTAACTCTTGCAATAATGCACGACTAACTCCACTAATATAAAATGTATAAGTTAAATGTTCAAGTGTTGAAGAGTGTTTAAATTTATTACCAACTCTATTTATAAGCTCTTTATCTTTTTCTCCACCTTCATCACTTTTATCGAAACTTTGCCAACAAGTTCTAATAGCATGGGCTGTAATCTCTAAACTACTATGTTGTAATAAATCTACTTTCATTTTATACCTTTGTATGATTTTTTGTATTATATAAAAAAAGCTTGTAAGATATACTTACAAGCTTTTAAAAGTTCATATGGTTACTTATTTAGTGGCAACCACATCCACCTTTACCATCTCCATTATGTGTTCCACATCCACCAGAGTTTTTTTCTGCCTCTTGAGCTGCTTTATGTGCTTGACCTTCTGTACTACACGCACTTACACCTGCTGGCATTGTAGGTTGAACAGCAGCATTACTTATGATACCTTTTTCATTTGATTCTATAACATTTTCCCATAACATCTCTGCTGCTTTTAAATACTTTTTACCACTTACACTATCTGGATAAAAATAAACCACAGGTTTACCATCATCTCCACCTACTCTAATAGATGGTTCAATAGGTATATTTGCTATAACAGAAGTATTATATTCTTTTGCTAATTCTTCACAAGTTCCAGTTCCAAATATATCACTTTCAGTGTTACACTCAGGACATATAAATCCAGACATATTTTCAACTATTCCAGCAACTGGAATATGAAGTTTTTTAAACATATCTAAACTTCTTCTTGAATCATCAAGTGCAACATGCTGTGGAGTTGTTACATTTATACCTGCTGCAACAGGTACACTTTGTGCTAAAGTAAGTTGAGCATCACCAGTTCCTGGAGGCATATCTATAACTAAACAGTCTAACTCTCCCCAAGCTATATCTTGTAGTAGTTGTGTTATAGCTTTCATAACCATAGCACCTCTCCACATCAAAGCTTGACCTTGATCTACTAAAGACCCCATTGACATAACTTCTATACCATATGCTTTAAAAGGGATAACTTTATTTCCTATAATTTCTGGTTCTGTTCCTTCTAAACCAACCATACGAGGAATATTTGGTCCATATATATCAGCATCCAAAAGACCTACTTTTTTACCTTGCATTGCTAAAGCAATAGCTAGATTTACAGATGTAGTTGATTTTCCAACTCCACCTTTTCCTGAACTTACCATTATGAAGTTTTTAACTTGAGGAGCTATATTTTTTCCACTTTGTGAATTACTTTGCTGTTTTGGTGCAGCTGGTTTTTGAACTATTACTTGAATTATATCAAGACCTAAAAGTTTTAACTCTTTTGTTATATCTTCTTTTAATTGTTCTTCAACTTCACTAGCACTTGATGTTATATCTATATGAACTACTACATTATTGTCATTTAGTTCTATATCTTTAACAAATCCAAAATCTACAATAGATTTTGTAAATCCAGGATATGTTACAGAACCTAGTTTATCTTTTATTTCAGCAACTGTTGCCATAATCTTTCCTTTTAATTATTATAATTATTATTTAGTTTTTAACTAAAGTGATTATAAATCAAATAAGATAAGAGTTATCTTATTTAGTATTGTTAATATTTTTATTTTTGTAAATTTATTAGTTGTCAGCTAAATTAGGATTATTTTCAACTATCTCTCTTGTGATTTTATATGAACAAAACTTAGGTCCACACATACTACAAAACTCTGCATCTTTAAATACATCTTGAGGTAGTGTTTCATCATGGAATTCTCTTGCTTTATCCCCATCAAGAGCTAATTCAAACTGTTTGTTCCAGTCAAAATTATATCTAGCATCAGACATCTCATCATCTATATCTCTAGAATTTTTTCTACCTCTTGCAATATCAGCAGCATGAGCAGCAATCTTATAAGCTATGATACCATCTCTTACATCTTGAGCATTTGGAAGTCCTAGATGCTCTTTTGGTGTAACATAACAAAGCATACTACAACCGTGCCATCCACCAACAGCAGCACCAATTGCAGAAGTTATATGATCATACCCAGCACCTATATCAGTTACAAGTGGCCCAAGGATATAAAATGGAGCTTCGTGACAATACTCTCTTTCAAGTTTCATATTTCTTTCTATCTCATTAAGAGGGACATGACCTGGACCCTCAATCATAACTTGTACATCTTTTTCCCACGCTTTTAGTGTAAGTTCACCTAAAACTTTCAGTTCATTTAGTTGAGCTTCATCAGATGCATCTGCTAAACAACCAGGTCTTAAACTATCTCCCAAAGATAAAGCAACATCATATTTTGCACAAATATCTAAAATATCATCATATGCTTCATAAAATGGATTTTCTTTATGGTAGTGCATCATCCAAGAAGCCATTAGCGAACCACCTCTACTTACAATTCCCATTTTTCTTTTTGCGATATTTGGCATATTTTCAAGTAAAAAACCTGCATGTATTGTAAAATAACTTACACCCTGTTTTGCTTGTTTTTCTAAAGTTTTAAGCATAGCTTCAATTGTAAGATTATTTATATCATCATCACAGTCATGTATAATTTGATAAATAGGTACAGTACCAATAGGAACTGTCGAGTGTTTTATAACAGCTTCTCTAATTGCATCTAGGTCACCACCAGTTGATAAATCCATAATAGTATCCGCACCATATTTTAAACATACATCAACTTTATCTATCTCACCTTGTATATCAGAAGCTAATGCAGATGAACCAATATTTGCATTTATTTTACATAATGATGCAATCCCTATAGCCATAGGTTTTTGATTTATATGATTTATATTTGAGGGTATTATTAATCTACCTCTTTCTATCTCACTTCTTATTAGTTCAGGATCTAAGTTTTCAACTTCTGCTACATATTGCATCTCTTCGGTAATTCTACCTTGCTTTGCATAGTACATTTGAGTTCTAACTTTATCATCCTTATATTTATCTAACCAATCTCTCATAATATCTATTTCCTATATGTTAATTTTCTTTGATTTTTTTGATTATATCTAAGTTTTATTTACTTTTTCTTAGATTAGTTACTTAATGAATAATAATAAAACATAGTGTTTTAAATATCCACATCAGACCAAAATTCATCAAAATCTAGGTTTGTCATAGCATTTTCATCATTAAGATTTTTTTCTAATAATTTTTGTTGTTCATTGTCAAAATACTGTTCTAAGGCTTCATTTAAAATAGTATTTATATCTTTGTTTAGAATCTCTGAAAAACTATTAAGATTTTCTATAGTATTAGTATTTAGTTTAAATTGTATATTATTTTGCATAAAGTATTATAGCAAAAAATTAAAAAAAGATGATTGAATTAACAATCACCTTTTTTATTGTATTTAAATTTTTATAAGTAAATCTATTTAAATTTAATGTTAGTACATTTATCCGAATAATAGTTTCCGTCTTTTGCTAGTTTTAAAAAAACTTTTTTAGCATGTAAATGTGCACCATTTACATCATCTTCTAAACTTTCAAGAGGATTACAAGATTGTGCATATGTTTTTAAACTTAATGTTTTTGCCTCAATATTAAAATTTGGTTTAGTTTTTTGAATATGCTTCATTAATCCATCCCATGCCATTGTTTGATATGCTGCTCTTGAAGCTGTTCTACATACTAAGTATATAGTATCAATATTTTTTATTTTATTCTTTTTTACAATAGTATCAAGCTCTTTTGTAAAGTGATCTGCTCTAACCTCATGAGCAAATGGTATTTTAGCTGCATTTTTTTCATCTTCTGATCTAAAATCTAAAAGTAAAGCATTACCACCTTTTACTGCTTTAATAACTTCTGCAGGAGTTGCATTTCTTTTTGCAGCACCTAACTCACCTTTTTTATAACCTTTTACAGTTTTGTAGAAACTAAGACCCTCTACATTTGCTCCATATAGTGAAGCTCCTAATATTGCTGTTGTAGCTAGTGCTACTGTTATATTTTTTAACATAAGAATTCCTTTTTTAAATTTTATTTACCTTATAATCTTAAATTGTCTATAAGTAATATTTATCACTTACATCACCTAATACTATAAGTAAAAGTTATATAAAAAGTATATCAGTAAAATCTTATTTTATTCTTAAATTACAATAAAAAAGGGAAGTGTAAAAACACTTCCCTCCATTTTAGTTATAAAAGTATATAGAATTTAAATACTATAACTCTTCAGCGTGCTTGTCTAAATATTTAGCAACACCTTCAGTTGAAGCATCCATACCTTCATCACCTTTAACCCAACCAGCTGGACAAACTTCACCATTTTCATTTGTGAATATCATAGTATCTACCATTCTGATCATCTCATCTATGTTTCTTCCAAGTGGTAAGTCATTGATTACTGCATGTCTGATTGTACCATCAGCATCTATAAGAAAAGATCCTCTAAGTGCAACACCACCATCAAGAAGTACATCATATGCTCTTGAGATATCTTTTGTCAAATCTGCAACTAAAGGCATATTTACTCTTCCAATACCACCTTGGTTAACTGGAGTTTCTCTCCATGCAAAGTGTGAAAATTGTGAATCAACAGAAACACCAATAACATTAACACCTCTCTCTTTGAAATCTGCTACTCTTTTAGAGAATGCAATAATTTCTGAAGGACATACAAAAGTAAAATCTAATGGGTAAAAGAAAAGAACTGTACCTTTTTCACCATAGTTTTCTGATAATTTGAAATCTTCTACGATTTGACCGTCTGCTAATACAGTTGTTGCTGTAAAATCTGGAGCTTGTTTTGTTACTAACATATTTTGTTTCCTTGTTTTAAATTGCAGTATTCTACAATAATAATTTTTAAAAAAACAATATCCAATATAATCAATATCAATAATTAAGTAATTATTAATAAATAATAAAAACTATATAATAAAAATTATTAACTAAATTATTGTTAATAGAGTCTAAAATATACTTAGAAAAAAATAAAAATATAATATTAATAAGTACTATTAAAGGATAATTATTATCCTTTAGATAAGATTTCACCACTTTTAAAATAAAGGAAAAATATGGCTTGCGATACAGGAGCAAAACCAATAGAGGAAACAGCAATTGTTTCAGAAAATGAAAATAAAATTATAATAAAAGAGGAAAAAAAGATGAGTTCATCATTAGTATTAAGAAAAGCACCAGAGTTTAAAATGGATGCATATGATTCAAAATCAGGTCACTATACAGAGGTATCAAGTAAAGATTATGAAGGTAAATGGACAGTAGTTTGTTTCTATCCAGCAGATTTTACATTTGTATGTCCAACAGAGATAGCTGCTATGAATGCAAAATATGATGAGTTCCAAGAACTAGGTGTTGAGATCTTAGCAGTATCAACTGAT
This sequence comes from Campylobacterota bacterium, assembly GCA_034723675.1. Classification (GTDB taxonomy): domain Bacteria; phylum Campylobacterota; class Campylobacteria; order Campylobacterales; family Arcobacteraceae; genus JAIOSF01. The sequence continues at coordinate 16,039 of JAYEPD010000165.1, read as the reverse complement.
ACAAAATTCTCCCATAAAAGATTTGTAGAAACTGAGCCATTATTAGAAGGTCTTAAGCTTACAATTGGTGCAGATCCAACTGGTACAGTTAGTAGAGCATTTGGTGTTATGATTGAAGAGGAAGGTATTGCGTTAAGGGGAAGATTTTTAATCAATCCAGAGGGAACAGTTGTTGCTCAAGAGGTTCAAGCACCATCAGTAGGTAGAAATGTACATGAATTCTTAAGACAAGTAAAAGCTTGGCAACATGCTACAAAGACAGGTGAAGTTTGTCCAGCAGGTTGGACTCCAGGTGGTAAAACACTTCCAGTTAATACAGATGTTGAGCAGATGACAGGTAGAGTTGGAGATTATATAACAATTGAAGAGATTATCGGATAACTAGGTAAGTATTATCAAATAATAAAAGGACAGGATATTAAATCCTATCCTTTTATAGATTTTATATCTACAAATAAGTACAACCAAACAAAAGCAAAACTACATTAAATACAAATCAATTCTTTTTTACAAACAAAATTTAGATATGCAACTAAGTCGCAATTAAGTTATTTTAATATAAACTTCTGAAAAGTATATGCAACTAAGTCGCATAGTGGCTATAAAACTATGTCATATAAATTTTAGGAGAAAATAGATGAAAAAGATTATATTAGCATCCCTTGTTGGATTGTCTACTTTTGTTTATGCAAATGTAAATACAGTGGTTAGTGTATTACCACAAAAAACTTTTGTAGAGGCAATTGGTGGAGATAAAGTAAATGTAGCTCTAATGGTAAAGCCAGGAAACTCTCCACACTCTTATGAGCCAAAACCATCACAAATGAAAGATATAAGTAAAGCAGATATCTATTTTTCTATAGATGTTGAGTTTGAACATGTTTGGCTTCCTAAGTTTAAAAACCAAAATAAAAAGATGGAAATAGTAGATATAAGCCATGGAATTAAAAAAATGAAGATGGTTGTACACTCTCATGATGATAAATATGAGAAGCACGATAAACATGAAGGATACGATCCACATGTTTGGACATCTCCATCAAATGTGAAAATTATAGTTAAAAATATCTATAAAAAGTTAAGTACGTATGACAAAAAAAATGCTAGCTACTATAAAGCAAACTACGAGAAATTTTTAAAGCATATTAAAAAAACAGATAATCAAATCAAAAAAATACTTGTAGATGTAGATACAGGTTCTAAGTTTATGGTATTTCATCCTGCTTGGGGATATTTTGCAAGAGATTATGGATTGGTACAAATGGCAATTGAAGCTGGTGGTAAAAATCCAAAACCAAAACAAGTTATGCATTTAATAGAGGAAGCAAAAGAGGAGAAAGTAAAAGCAGTATTCACAGCCCCTGAGTTTAGTGAAAAAGTAGCAAAACAAATCGCTAAAGAGGTTGGTGTTGCTGTTATAAAAATAAGCCCACTAAATCCAAAGTGGAGTAAAAACCTTATAAGACTAGCAAAAGCGATTTCAAATAAATAAACTATTCAAAATAGGATTGAACTAAAAAAATCCTATTTTGTATTAGTCACTCATTATGATATTTCTACCATTGTTTTTTGCTTTATAGAGTAAAGAATCTGCCCTTTCTAGAATATTTTCTTTTGTATCATCGGACTTTATTATAGTCACACCTGCTGATATTGTTACTTTTATATCATTTTCAAATTTCGTATTTTCTACTAGCTTTCTAAAACTTTCTGTTTTTTTTACAGCGTTATTTAGATTGATATTTTCAATTACTATTATAAACTCTTCTCCACCCCATCTTACAAATATATCATTTTCTCTTAAAAAATTTTTTGTTGTAAAAGAGAGTTTTTCAAGTACCAAATCTCCTGCTAAATGACCATAAGTGTCGTTTATCCTTTTAAAATGGTCTATATCAAAAAATATAACTACACCCTCTTTTTTATCTTCTAGAAAACTTGTAAAATATTTATCAAAATAACTTTTATTGAAAGCTTTAGTTAGTTCATCTGTATTTGCTTTGTTTGTAAGATAGTTTGATTTCTCATGTAATGTAGATATAGTTTTAGTATGCTCTTTTATCTCTTTAGCAAATCTATTAAGAACTATATATATTATTGATAATATAAATAAAAAAACAATCAATGTCAATGTATTTATCAACATCAATGAGGAATCATTGTTATCAACAAATTCAGTAATATCTTTTATAATAATAATTTTAGATAATTGTTCCCCTTTATAACTGTGTAAATTTAGATTATTAAGAACTAGATATGTTTTATCTTCTATTCTTATAACTTGTTTGTTATGTTTTATATCAATTTTATTTTTAAACTTATTTATAAATATATCTTCTGATATTATAGAGTATTCACTTACAGTAGGGTATTCTTTTTTAGTGTTAAGATGATTTAAAGCATCTGTTTTTACAAGTGCTATTGCTTTGATGTCAAAATCTTTTTGTATCATATCGATAAAATAGTATGGTTTAATACCAAATTCTAATACTCCAATATGTTGATTTTTGTGTATAAAAGGTGCAGTTATTCTATATACAATTCCATTTTTACCAACCTCAAAACCATATTGCTGTTTTTTTGTTTTATTTGCATATGAGACTATTGGTCTTTTTTTTGTTAAGTCATCTCCATAAGAGTTTGGTTTATGCATCCTTAGTATAGTTCTATTTTTTGTATCAAAAAAGTGCATAACATATAAGTTTTTATCTTGTTCTTGAAACTGAATATAGTCACTTTTTAACAACTTATGCAACTCTTCTCTTTTATTTTCTTTAAGTTTAATATATATTAATGGATGATTCATAAAGTGATTATTTAGTAGCATATATTTATCTATAAGATTTTGTTCTGCTGTATTAAACATTGATTTTATAGTATTATCTAATGTATTGACTTTTATTTTTAACATATTGTCATGGTGTTTTATATCAAAATATATACGACCTAACAAAAGTATAGTAAATATTAAAGATAGTATAACTATATATTTCCATACAATATTTTTATTTTTCATTTTATCTACTTTTGTATTATTTTGCTGTTACAACCCTATTTCTTCCTAGCTTTTTTGCTTGGTATAGTGCTTTATCTACTTTTTTAAAAAATGTTGTTTGAGATTCATTATTGTTATACAATCCAACTCCAAAACTAGCAGTTATCTTACCAGCTGTTGAAAATCGAGTGTTTTCTATCAAATCTCTTATTTTTTCAGATAGAAGTGTAGCACCTTTTAGTGTGGTACCTGGTAAAAGTATAACAAACTCTTCCCCACCCCATCTTGCAAATATATCAACTCTTTTTAAACTTTTTTCAACTATTTTTGCTAACTGTTTTAAAACATCATCACCAACATGGTGACCATAAGTGTCATTTATAGATTTAAAATGATCAATATCTAGTATTATCATACTTAAGATATTTTTTGTTACTTTTGCTTTTTCTATCTCATAAGTGAAAAACTTATCTAGTTTTGCTCTATTAAAAATACCAGTTAAACTATCTATACTCGCTTCCTCTTCAAGAGTGGCAGTCATACTATATAGTTCATCTACTTTATTTTTCATTGCCATATTAAGAGTGCTTAATTGCTCTTTAGTTTGTTCAAATTCTGTTACATCATGTCTTATGGCTATATATTCAACAATATCTCCATCAATATCCAAAATAGGTATAATACTTGTATTAACGACATATTTTCTACCATCTCTTTTCATATTAGTGATAAGTCCGTTCCAAGATTTTTTTGATTTTATTGTATCCCAAACATCTTTAAATACAGTACTTGGCATAGATGGGTGCCTTACTATACTATGAGGTTTACCTATAAGTTCAGCTTTTGAGTAACCACTTATTTCACAAAACTTATCATTGACATAAGTGATGATACCTTTTGTATTTGATTTTGATACGATGTTACTTAAATCTACTGCTTTTTTATATTCATTTAATAAATTTGAATGGTTATTTGAAAAACTTATCTCATTTTTTTGAATCTGTTCATAAGTATTAAAAAGGTCATTAGCGATACCCAAAGATACTTTTTCTAAATCTTTTAATAGTCCAAAAGATATAATTTCATGTTCGTACATAACTGATGATATAGTATTTTTTAGAGAAACAAATAGATTAAAAAAGTCAAAAGTCCCTACTGTATGATTATTTAAGTATTTAAGAAAGTCCATTTTTATAGGACATTCAGATATAGTTAAATCCCATTGCATTACACTTATAATACAATCAAAAAAGTCATAAAATATTTTTTTATCTTTAGCAGATACAATAATTGTATTTTTTAACAAAATCCCATCAACTACTTCACTTTGTAACCATTTATCTACTATGTCATTTCTATTAGTTCTTAAAAAATATGAGTGCTGTTTTATTTGTGTAATCTCTTTATCCATTCTTCATCCTTACAGTACATTTAGGAGATTATATCATATATCTCTTTACTTTATAAACTATTCTGACTTAAGTTTGTTATATCATATCTTATAGCCATATATTCAAGTATAGTTCCATATTGATCAAAAATTGGCATGATATATGTTTGTACTATATATGGTGTTCCATCTTTAGCTTTGTTTTTAACTATACCA
>JAYEPD010000165.1:0-11338 GCA_034723675.1 Campylobacterota bacterium | reverse complement strand
TAAGTTTGTTATATCATATCTTATAGCCATATATTCAAGTATAGTTCCATATTGATCAAAAATTGGCATGATATATGTTTGTACTATATATGGTGTTCCATCTTTAGCTTTGTTTTTAACTATACCATTCCAAACTTTTCTTTCATCTTTTATAGTTCTCCATAAATCTTCAAAAGCAGCACTATCCATATCTTCATGTCTTACAATATTGTGTGCTTTTCCCAGTAATTCATCTTTTGAGTATTTTGATATATTGCAAAACATATCATTTACATAGGTTATGACACCATTTGGATCTGTTTTTGAAACAATAGTAGTTTTATCTACTATATTTTGATATGATTGCATCAGTTCTTTATGTTCATTTACCTCTAGTAAAAGTTTTGAGTTTTCCATTATGAGATCAATTTTAAGCACAAACTCTTCTGCAAAGATAGGTTTTCTTAAACACTCACTAGCACCACTTTTATAAGCATCTCTTACAACTTCATATGTTCTATTTTGATCAGTTAAAACTAAAAAAGGTATCGATTTATCGATTGTTTGTTTTGAATTTGATATAAAGTCTAGGCTATTTTCAAAATTGATGTCTAGTATTACAAGAGAATATATTCTCCTTTTAAGAAGTTCATATGCTTGAGCTAAATCATTTACTATATCTATTACATAGTTTCTTGGTTGTAGTATATCTTTTACTTGCTCACATATTCTTTTTGATTTATCTATTAGTAGAATATTATTATATTTTACATTTGTTTCTATTTTTAAGATACTCTTATATATGTTAAAAGCTAGATATTCCATATCTTCAACCTCTATAATATAATCTATAATACCTTTAAAATATAGATACTCTTTATAGTGTATATCTGAGTTGTCTGATAGTATTATAACTTTTGTAGATCTTAAATCTTTCAAGTCTCTTATGAAATCTATTCCATCTCCATCAGGTAGATTTAAATCCATGATTATATAATTGTAAGATGTTTCTTGTATAGCATCTTTAGCATCGTTTATAGTATATGCATTATCACAAGGTATATCTAACTTTGTAAGTCTGTCTGACAATAGTTCATTTTTTTTCTTATCACCTTTTAAAATTAAAACTCGTACCTCTATTTTTTTATCTAACTCTTTATTGTATTTTTTCTCAATTTTATTCTCTTTAACTATATTTATTTTATAGCCAACTCCACTTTGGTTGTGTATTATCTTATTAAATGTCTTTTTTCTGATTTTTCTTATTACTGTTCTTAGTGTTTCAATAGTTGTATCATCTTTCTTACCTATACTTGTAAGTAAGTTATGAAAGGGTATAAATTTACCTTGAGCCATAATAAGCTCTTTTATTAGAGTATTTTCTTGAATTGTTAATGTTATAAATTCTTGATTTTTTTTGATACAAAAATTGCTTTCGTCGTAAAAATAGTTTTCCCCAAGATAAACAAGAGGAGTGATGTTATCTAAGTGGTTACTGTTAGTTGTAGCTTTAACACTTTTTATATCAGATATAATCTCTTTAAAAGTTTGTGTTTTAAATATAACTTTCTCTATTTTTAAAACAATTGCTTCTTTAAAAACATCTGGTGAAATATCACTTGTAAGTAATATAGTATGTATATCATTGATTTGAGATTGAACTTTTTTTATAAAATCAAAACCATTACCATCTACTAATTTTACATCAGTAATAAGAATGTCAGGTTTATTAAAAGACAACTCAATAATCGCATCTTTTATAGTTTTTAACAATTTTACTTCATAATTAGCATCAATTAAAAAAGGTAATAACTCTTTTCCAAAACTATCTTGAGAATCCACATAAAGTATTTTTATTTTTTTCATTTAAGCCCTCTTGTATAAATTTAATATTATAGTATCAATATAGTACCATAATTAATATATAAAAAATGAATAAAATAGAGTTCAATCATCACAATAAGTAGCCCAATCTTATATTCAGGTTTACTTAAGATTAACAAAGAAATTACGCGTGACCTGAATATTAAGAGCCATATATTAATATATTTATCTCTAAAAATAGATAAAAATTACTTTGCTAGTAAAGCTATTTCCTTTAATCTTAAGTAAACCTGAATATAAGATTGGGCTACATAATAAGTTTCACTTAAGATTCTTAACTTTTTATTAATATAATTGGTTAGATGATAAAAATTGTCTTTTAATAATATAAGTTAAATATAATCACTTATGAATAATTACACAGAGATATTAAGAACATACAACTTAAAAGCAACGCCACAAAGACTTGCTATACTAAATACCATATCAAATTATGGACATATAAATATTGATAAACTTTATAAAGAGGTTAAAGTAAAATTTAATTCTATATCATTAGCAACAATATATAAAAATACAAATGCGATGATTAGTAATATGCTACTTCAAGAGGTTAAGATACCAAATTCTAAATCAGTTTATGAGATAACAAAGGCTGAGCATTCACATCTTTTATGTAAAAATTGCAAAGATGTAATAGATGTAGATATTGATATAAAGGATATAACAAAAAATTTATCTACAGAGTATAATTTTGCTGTATTACATAGTGACTTGGTTTTAACAGGTATTTGCGAGAGATGTCAAACAAAATAAAGGATTATTTTGATTAAAATATCACTTTTTTTATTGTTGTTTGTAATAGATACATTTGCTTTAAGTGTAAGTAGCAATGACAACTATAAAGTTTATGAAAATAGTAAATATACTATAATTTATACAGATGACTTTAAAAATGAAGCATTATTTATAAAAGAGAATCTTGATGATTTTTTAAAGTTCAATGATAAAAGTTTTGGTTACACCTTTGATGAACCAATAAAGATAGTTTTAATCTCTAACAATATTCAAATAGCAAATGCATTTTCTACACAAATTCCATATAATCTAGGTATATATTTTAGTGGTGGAAGTGGTATGAATGATTACTTCTCTACAAAATCTTGGCTTATAACTTTACTAACACATGAGATGGTACACAACTACCAAATCAACGCAAAAAAATCAGAAATATCAAAAACTTTACACAAATACCTTGGCAATAACTATATGCCTGTATGGTTAAGTATAGTTCCTTTTTTTACATTACCAAATCTTATGCTACCAACTTTTATACTAGAAGGTGATGCTGTATTAAATGAGTCACTTTATAACAATGGAGGAAGACTTTATAGTGGTGAACACAATGCTATGAAAAACTCCCTTTTATTTGATGGTAAAATAGATGCAACAACTTTAATAAACGATCATTTAGATTTTCCATATACTACAGAAAAGTATATAGTTGGTGGATTTTATATGCAGTATCTAGCTACAAAGTTTGGTATAGATAAAGTAAATAGATTCTTTTATGAACACTCAATTCATTCTATAAATCCATTTTTATTAAATAGTACTTTTTTAGATGTTTTTAAGATAGGATTTGAAGATAGTATAGTAGAGTTTGTTGAATATGAAAAAGAAAAATATAAAAATTATAAAGAGTTAAAAGATGGGAAAATATTAGCAAAGTCAAAATCAAATATATACTTATCCAAAATTGATAATAAAATATATTATATTACTAGTGATTTAACAACTTCAAAAGTTCTAAATATTTATAATATTGATACTAAAATAAATAAGGTGAAAAATACATCATTATCAAGTGGGAAAGTATTTTTAAAAAATAATAGAATTTACACTTCGACAGATAATTTTATATCTTCTACACTATATAAGCAAGGACTTTTTGATGAAAATAAATATATATTAGAAGAGACAATAGGGAAAAATGTAAAAGATATATATCAAGATAAAATAGCATATGTTGATATAAAAAACTCTTTTTTAAATACAAAACTATATATAGATGATCAGTTTTATGCTGAGGTTTCTTCTGATGCGATTTTTGATAAAAGTGGAAATATATATTATTTTAAACAAAATAATTCAATAAGAGAATTGTACAAAAATAAAAATAAAGTTTTTGAGATAGATGGTTACTATGGAAAAGTTGTAGATGTGATAGATGATAAAATATATTTTATTACAAATACAAAAAATGGAAGTTCACTATATAAATATGAAAATAAAAATATATATCTCTTAAATCAAAATGACAACATAATAGATGCAAAAATGATAAACCAAAATGAAGCGTTGGTAGTAACTATTACATCAAATGAATATGAAACACAGACAATAAAAGTTGAAGATATATCAGTAGAGAAGATAAATGTACCTTTTGATTTGGCATTTGAAGATGGGTTTGAATATAAAGTACCAGATGAAAAATATGATATAAATTCAAAACAATATAGTGAGATAAAAAATTTAGAATTTAGTATGTTAACACCCTCATATGGCTCAACAGAAGATGGCTCAACTTTTATGTTAAATGCAATGTTCTTAGACCCTATTATGTTTAATATGTTAAATATTTATAGATATGATGATAGCCTAAATTTGGTGACGGGATTAAATTATATACATGAAAGGTATATACCATTTGCTATAGATATATATGAGATAAATAGAGAAAAAGATGAGGAGTTATTGTATCCTAAAGATAGAGGTTATGGAGGTAGTTTTGAAGTTTATGGACCATTGATAAAAAAAGGCAATCATCTTCTTGAAGTTAATATCAAACAATTTATTGATGATGAAAATGAAAATAAAAATCCATCAATGTTATCTTTTAACTATAAATATGAAAAAAATATGCCTCTGGAGTTTGAATCTTACTTAAAGAGTGATTTAAACTTTTTATATAAATATGACAGAGATGACAATACGATTGGATTGAATTATAAGTTTAATAAACATCTTTTTTATGAAACTTATTTTAATACTCAAATTAAAGCACTTCATAGTGATACTAAAACATTAGATGAACAAAGAGGTGTTGAGGTTACAAATACAATAATTGAATCTTTAAAAGATAATTCAACTTTACTTATTGAAAGTTCTGATTATGACTTTTATATCAAAGAAGCTTATAAAATATCAGCTGGGGCATCAAGTACTATAAACTTAAGTGGTTATCTATATTGGTTACCTATATCTGTAAGAAGAGAATCAATATTTTATAAATACAATCAATATAATTTAAAAAATACCTTAGATGAAACAACAACAATCAATGAACAAATAGTAGGATTAACTATAGATATGTTATTTTTACACAAACTACCAATACCAATAACAATAAAATATATAAAGAATGATTATTTTGAAAATGAAGAGCAAGTAAAAGTAACACTAGGGGTAGAGTTTTAGACTATTAAGCAAATATTAGATAAAATCGCAATATGATAGTATACGGAAAACAAATAGTCTTTTATATTTTAGAGAAACATCCTAAGATAATAAAGCAAATATTTTTAACAAAAGAGATAGATAAAAAACTTTTCAATAAGTTTATGGATGTTGGGGCAAAAATAGTTCGACCTGATAATAAAAAGGCACAAGCACTAGCTAAAGGTGGAAACCACCAAGGTTTTTTACTTGATATTGATGAGTTTGATTTTGCAGATATTAAAGATGTAAAAAAAGATGAATTTATAGTTATACTAGATGGTTTAACTGATACAGGAAACATAGGTGCGATTGTAAGAAGTTGTTATGCAATGGGTGTTGATAGTGTCGTGATATGTGGACATAAAAACTTTTATGCAGCACCAATTGTTCGTACAAGTAGTGGTGCTATGTTGGATATGCCAGTAGCACTTTCATATAACAGTTATGACTTAGCAAATGAATTAAAACAAGTTGGTTTCTCTTTAGTTGGTGCTGATATGGAAGGCTATGAGGTAAAAGAGATTCAAAGAGAAAAAGGGCAAAAAACTGCACTTTTTTTAGGAAATGAATCTGAAGGTTTAGCAAATAAATTGAAGAAAAAACTTGATTTGAAAGTTTCAATTGGTATGCAAAATGATTTTGATAGTTTAAATGTATCAGTAGCTGCTGGTATATTAATTTATGAGTTAAAATAGATATGTATAAAATCTTTTTTATTAAGCTTTTATTGGTTGTTTCAACACTTCATGCAACTTTATTACAAGATAAAATTGAAAATATAATAGGAAAAGATAGTTACACTTTACATAATAATTTAATAAAACTTGTATTTAAAGATGAAAAGTTTTATATAAAAAAAGAACAGATAAATTATGATAAAGTTTTTAAAAAACTACAAGAAAATGGTCTACTAAATCTTAGGTTTGTTAAGCCAAAAGAGATAACAATAGAGTTTAAATCAAAGATTAAAAAAGACAATTTATCTATAAAAATATTTAAAATTCTTAATGACACTATGCGTTCTTTAGGTTTTAGATATTTTTTTACAAAATCTATGACATTAGACGATGAAGATAATTTTATATGGAAAATATCATTTAAAGCAGAATATATGATAGACCCCGTTGAACTTACAAATGAGTTGTTATCAAACAATAGTGTTGTTTTAGATGTGGAAAAGAGGAGTGACATATATTGGGTTTATGATATAGATTTTAATAATTCAAAAATAGACTATGCAATAAAAATAGATAAAAATGAAAAAGTTAAATTTCAAAAACCGTTACAAGCTTATTTTATAGAGATAGAGGAGTCTAAAAATCTACAAATAATAAGTAGAAATTTAAATAATTGGTTTCCAAGTATAGTATTTTTTGATAAAGATTTACAGATAACTAGTGTGATTAAAAAAAATAGAGTTTTTAAAGGTTTAACGGTTCAAATACCAAAAGGTACAAGATATATAAAAATAACAGATATGTATAATCTGATAAATATAAAAAGAGGACTTACTTTCATATTGAGATAAGTTTAAATAAAAGGATAAGGATAACAGATGTTTGATGAGATAAAATTTGATAGAATGGAAAAACTACCAAAGTATGTGTTTGCAGAAGTAAATGATCTTAAGATGCAAGAGCGAAGAGCAGGTAATGATGTAATAGATTTCTCTATGGGAAATCCTGATGGTGATACACCACATCATATTAGAGAGAAACTTGTAGAATCAGCCAAAAAAACAAAAACTCATGGTTACTCTTCTTCTAAGGGTATACCTAAACTTCTTGATGCAATTGCTTCATGGTATAAGAGACGATATGGAGTTGATTTAGATCCTCAAACACAATGTGTAGCAACAATGGGAAGTAAAGAGGGATATGCTCACCTTGCATATGCTATTACAAATCCAGGTGATATTGCGGTTGTTCCAGATCCTACTTATCCTATACATAACTATGCTTTTATACTTGCAGGTGGAGTTGTAAAAAACTTTGGAATTGTATTTGATGAAGATTATAATATTGATGAAGATAGGTTTTTTAATGACTTACAAGATATATTTGATTCAAGCGAAGAGGGGAAAAGACCAAAGTATGTACTTGTAAACTTTCCACATAATCCATCAACTGCAACAGTTACGCCTGAATTTTATGTAAGACTTGTAGATATGGCTAAAAAAGAGAGATTTTATGTGATCTCTGATATTGCATATGGTGATATAACTTTTGATGGATATAAAACACCATCTATTATGGAAGCACCTGGAGCATTAGATGTTGCTGTTGAGTCATTTACTTTATCTAAGTCATACAATATGGCAGGTTGGAGAGTTGGTTTTTTTGTAGGAAATACTAAACTTATAGGTGCATTACAAAAAATAAAATCATGGCTTGATTATGGTATGTTTACACCAATTCAAGTTGCGTCTACAGTTGCTTTAAATGGTGATCAAAAATGTGTACAAGATATTATAGATAAATATGACCATAGACAAAATGTGCTTTTAGATGCATTTTCAAATGCAGGTTGGAAGATACGAAGAAACAAAGCTAGTATGTTTGTATGGGCAAAAATACCAAAATGTGTAGAGCATTTAGGTTCATTGGAGTTTTCAAAAAAACTATTAGTTGAAGCTGGTGTTGCTGTTGCACCTGGTATTGGCTTTGGTGATCATGGAGAAAATTATGTAAGAATCGCTTTAATTGAAAATGATAAGAGAATTAGACAAGCAGCAAAAAGTATTAAAAAGTTTTTAAAACAATATGAAGAGCCTAAAAAGGAAGAGAAATAGATGTTAAAAGTAGGGATAATAGGAGTAGGTACAGTAGGTACCAGTGTATGTCAAATATTAGAGGATAATAAAGATATTATAACTGCACGAGCAGGAGTTGAGATAGTACCAGTTTCAGGAGTTGTAAGCAATCTTTCTAAGAAAAGAGATGTAAGTATAAAAATAACTGATAATCCTGATGATATTTTAGATGACGATTCTATTGATATTGTTGTAGAGCTTATGGGTGGTGTAGAAAAGCCATATGAAGTTGTTAAAAAAGCTTTACAAAAAGGTAAAGCTGTTGTAACTGCAAATAAAGCACTACTTGCATACCATAGATATGATTTACAAGAGATAGCTGGTGATACAGCTTTTGAATATGAAGCAGCAGTAGCTGGTGGTATCCCTATTATTACTGCTTTAAGAGATGGTTTAAGTGCCAATCATATTGAATCAATCAAAGGTATCATGAACGGTACTTGTAACTATATGTTAACACAGATGATTAACAATGGTGTAGAGTATGACACTATATTAAAAGAGTCTCAAGAGTTAGGATACGCTGAAGCTGATCCTACATTTGATGTTGGTGGATTTGATGCAGCTCATAAACTACTCATATTAGCTTCAATTGCATATGGTATAGATGCTAAACCTGAGGATATTTTAATAGAGGGTATTCAAGATATAAACAGTGATGATATCTCTTTTGCTAAAGAGTTTGATTATTCACTAAAACTATTAGCAATTGCAAAGAAAAACAATGATGAAGTGGAGTTAAGAGTACACCCTGTACTTATACCAAACTCACAAATGATATCAAAAGTAGATGGTGTGATGAATGGTGTATCTGTAATAGGTGATAAAGTTGGTGAAACTATGTATTATGGACCTGGAGCTGGTGGAGATGCGACTGCTAGTGCTGTTATTGCAAATATAATAGATATTGCAAGAAGTGGAAAATCTACCCCTATGTTAGGTTTCAATAAACCACTTGAGAGTGGATTGGAGTTAGCAAAAATTGATAATATAAAAACAAAATATTATTTAAGATTAGAAGTTGAAGATAAAAGTGGAGTTTTAGCAAAAGTAGCAACTATACTAGGAAATAAAAATATATCTATAAAAACAATGGTTCAAAAAGCATCTGATACTAATAGTGTGAATCTGTTGTTATCAACTCATATTTGTAAAGAGATTGATATAAAAGAAGCACTTGAAGAGTTGAAAAATGCTAAAATAGTAAAATCAGATCCTAAAATGATAAGAATAGAAGAGTAAAATAATTTTATATAAAAAATCTACATTTCTTAAAACTAGATTGATGATAATCTTATTTTAAGAAATGCCATTAAACCCCTATAAATAAAGGGAAATTAACCTCATTGACTCCTTAAAATTAAGCTTAAATTAAGATATGTTCACTTATAATACATCTATAAAACATATACAAAAGGGGACAGAATTATGAGAATTAATACAAATGTAGCTTCATTAACAGCAATGGAAGCAAATTCTGCAAACAACATAAGTCTTGGACAATCTTTAGAAAAGCTTTCTACAGGACTATCTATAAATAAAGCTAGTGATAATGCTTCAGGTTTAGCAATAGCAGATAAGTTAAGAACACAAGCAAGTTCTCTTACACAAGCAATAGCAAATGGTAACTCTGCTATAACACTTACTCAAATAGCGGATAAAGCTATGGCTGAACAATCTAACATCATAGATATTATTAAAACTAAACTTATTCAAGCTTCAACAGCTACAACTACAACAGCTGGTATAAATGCAATAAGAGCTGATATTGTAAAACTTGCTGAACAGTTAGATAATATAGCTAAAACAACAAACTACAATGGGATGACACTACTTCAAGACACTTCGTCTAGTAATGCAATTGCTTCAGTTAGACAATTTCAAATGGGTGAATTTTCGGGAGATGTTATCACAGTTGGTGGTACAAGTATAGGAGATGGTGGAGTTCAGGCTAATTTAGCTGGATTGTCTATAATTGCAACATCAGCAAATGATATATCTATAGCTAATAATGCAGCAGCATCAGCTATGTTAGCTACTATGGATACAGCACTTACAAGCTTAAATACAATGAGATCAGAGTTTGGTTCTGCACAAAATAGAATAGAATCAAGTGTAAGAAACTTAAGCACAACTGTAACAAATCTAAAAACAGCAGAATCAGTGATAAGAGATGTTGATTATGCATCAGAGAGTGCAAATTTCAATAAACTAAATGTAATATCTCAAGCAGGAACATACGCTATAAGTCAAGCAAATCAAGTACAACAAAATGTTCTTAGATTACTTCAATAGTAAGAAAGTATAAATAATAGTTATTTAGCTTAAGTCCCCTTACAATTGATAAATAAAAGCCTCAACTTTTAAGTTGGGGCTTTTTTAATAAAAATTTAATTTTAGAAAAATATAGTATAATTATAACCAATAGGAGAATAGATGAATGAAGATAAATTAAAAAGTGCAATACCTGATGATATTTTAAAGATACAAAAAAAATTGTGCCAATTTAAAGTTGGTTCTAGGAATTTTAATAAATACAAAAAAATATTAGCAAAACATATAAAAACACACAATATGAGAAAAAGAGTTACAAGTAATATAAAGACAATAGAGAAAATTAAGGAACTAGAGGAATAAAATTAATCCAAATTTAAGAATTGTATTGTTATAATCTTTTTACAAATTGTATAGGTATCAATTGATACCAAAGGGTGAGAGACCCTATGCTCATAAAAGGTAACTTTGATGAGAATGTTATAGGGGTGTAAAACAGAATTAAGTGTTTTACAATGTGTCATATATTAAAAGGATTAATTATGAGAATAAATACAAATATCAGTTCAATGGTAGCACAAGATGCTAATACAAATACAAACAATAACTTAAGTAGTTCACTAGAAAAACTTTCAACTGGACTTAAAATAAATAAAGCTTCAGATGATGCTTCAGGTTTAGCAATAGCAGATAAACTAAGAACGCAAGCAAGTTCTTTAACTCAAGCAGTTGCAAATGGTAACTCTGCTATAACACTAACACAAATAGCAGATAAAGCTATGTCTGAACAATCAAACATATTAGATATTATTAAAACTAAATTAGTGCAAGCAGCAACTGCTACTACTACAAGTGCGGGTATTGATGCAATACGATCAGATATAGTAAAATTAGCAGAGCAGTTAGATAATATTGCAGCAAATACAAACTACAATGGTATGACTCTTT
>JAYEPD010000164.1:0-1529 GCA_034723675.1 Campylobacterota bacterium | reverse complement strand
TAAAAATGTTTATAGCTAAGTATTGGAAAGACTTTTCCAATATCTGCATAATCCTTATCCCATCACTTACTAAAATCTCTGATTTTTGTAATGAAATAATAATGTATTTTAAAATAAGTTTGGAAACAAGCTGTTTCCAAGGGTTTATCCCCTAGACTTTTTTAAAAATTCAATATCCAGTCTCCCCTTTAGGGGATTAAGGGGTTTCATTTTTTATCCCAATCCCATAGGGAAAATGGTTGCACACCATTTAAATAACCATAAAATTATAATAGTTTGCCATTTGCCGATAGGCTTGTGCGTCGCAGACTTCCTTGGTGGGTAGTTGGTGGTGGTTAACATAACTCCAAATTCTTTATAACGACCTATGCTGTCTATGCTTTTATGTAATGAAATGGAATAAAACATAAGCATAGTGAAGAGGTCAGTTTGTGGATACAAACTTAGCTCTGAATAGTTGTAAAGAATTTTAGTTATGTCTAAATGATGAAAAGCTTAAAGTACGCAGGACTTTCAGCTTTGAAGAATACGCCACCACCAACTACCCTAAAACTACAACTACAATATCAGTTAGCCTAAATAAATGACAATCTATCTTGCCCCGATAGGGTTAATTTGTTTAATTTTTTTTATCCTTGAAAAAGGATAAGTGAAAAAAAATATCCTTTTATTACAATAGAAGTTCATCATTACCAACTATATCAGCAACACCATCAAAACCAATATTAAAAAATAGAAGTAAAAATATATCACAACCATAAACAGCAATCAAAAAAATAATAATAAAAAGAGAAAAAAGAAGAAAAAGAGTTTTTGACCTTATAGGCAAAAATGATAATCAGTTTTGAGACCCAAGGCTCAAAATGTCTTATGAGACCTTTAGGCTCAGAAGAAAGTTAGTGGCAGTTAACGGACTAGTTCTCAATAGTTGGCTTTAGCCAACGGAGATAATATGTAAAAGTTCGGATTATAGATAAAGTAGTGAGCGAAGCGAACGGTAGGAAGTGAAGAGAAATCAAAATAATATTTATAAAAATTAATAACATCAATAAAAATATCAATTAAAAAAATATAAATATGGCAAAAGAATCAACAATAATATAAAAAATAAGAAAAGAGAAGATATAGACAACAAGGCTATATCTTCACAGTTTAGAGACTACAGGCTCTAAATGTAAATGAAGAGTGCAACTCTGAATGATTAAAGTGAATACTACAAGTATGAACGATTAGAACGAAGACCGTAGGGCTGAGTGTTAAAGATTGGTTTATCAATAAATATCAAAACAAAATTAACCACAATAAGAGATAGTTAAGTAGGTAAAATTACTCTAAATATCAACATTATCAAAATATATAGTAGGGGGTTATTTTAACAATAGAGATAATATAAAATAAAGAAATAATTTATATCATATTTAAAGTAATGAGCGTAAGCAATGGTATTAGAAAGAGATTTATATCAATAATCACTATATTTACAATATTTATCAATAGAAATCAAATAGAAAGAGTATTTTAGAACAATT
>JAYEPD010000163.1:0-1542 GCA_034723675.1 Campylobacterota bacterium | reverse complement strand
TGATAAACGGTGGTAATATAAGTATTTTAGATATAAATATGACTTTAATAAAAGTATTATTCTTATCTGTTTTTATTGGATCTTTTATAGCTTATATAGGTTATTTTGTTATAAAAATATTGAAAAACTCATTTGATCAATTTTTGATAATATATCTTATAGTTATAATATCTTTTATGATTGCAGAACATTTTCATATTGCGGGAATTTTATCAATTGTTGCATCTGTATTAACATTTAAATATTTAGTAAAAAAAGAACAAGAGAACTCTAAGAGAGAAAATTTTGATTTAAACAATGATGATATAGAAACATCTCTTATAAGTTTTATAAAAAATGTACCAGCTCTTACAAAAAAAGATTTTAGAGAATATAAAAAAGAATCAGAATTTATAGGTATATTTGCCAACTCAATTGTATTTTTAATTGTTGCAAATATTATAGATGTACCATTGCTTTTGACTTATTATAAAGAGATATTAATAGTTTTTGCTATAACTTCAATACTTAGATTTTTTGTAATAGGTGGTATGATAGTTAAGTTAAATTTACCTTTTAGATGGGGTAGGGCATTGACTTATTCTGGTGCTAAGGGTGCTTTGGCGATTATTATGGTTCACTCTTTACCTGAGGGATTTATATATAAAGAACTTTTTGATTCTATTGTTGTTGGTAATGTGTTACTTACTACATTTATTTATACAATCTCTTTAATGGTACATATAAATTACAATAAAAATAATTATAAAAATGATATAAAACAATCAAAAGAGTCAAGTAGTACAAAACTTACTACAAAGAATTTAGTAGAATTAATCGAAAAAGATATAAATACAGGTGCATATAATAAAACATTTATTGAAGATATAATGGAAAATGAGTTAGCAAGGGTTCAAAGGTATAAAAGTCAATTTTCATGTATAGTTTTAGATATAGAATTTTTTGGAAATATGAATGATGTTTATAGAGATATATCAACAGTAATCAATAATAAAATAAGGGCAAATGATTATTTTGGAAAATTAACAACAAATAGATTTATAATAATAGCATCAAATACATCATTAACAGGTTCTGTGAAATTAGCAGAGATTATGGAAGATATATTTAATCAAAACGATGTGATAAAATACAACTCAAAAATATTGTTTGGAATAGCACAAGCAGAAGATGCAGATAGTTTTGATACGATGTTAGAAAAACTAGATGAAGCAGTTATAAAAGCACAAAAAAGTAAAACAGGAAATATAGAGATTGAAACATAGTAGATGTAAATCGATCTTTTGGTTTTGAAAAAAGATTTTAGAATAAAGGTAGATAAATGCAAAGAAAATTAATAAGCTTCGATTGGGCAATAAAAAGAATATTAAGAAGTAAAGCTAACTTTGATATCTTAGAAGGTTTTTTAAGTGAATTATTAAAAGAAGATATTAGAATCCTAGAGATTTTAGAATCTGAATCTAACAAAGTGTCAGCTGATGACAAGAGTAACCAAGTAGATATAAAAGTAAAAAATAGTAATGATGAAATAGTAATTATAGA
>JAYEPD010000162.1:0-7872 GCA_034723675.1 Campylobacterota bacterium | reverse complement strand
ACCATACTACTATTAGTATATCTAGTGGCCATTCTAATTCAGCATACTCTTTTGAAGTTGTGAAACCTGTTAATAAAGTAACTACCGCTAAAAGAATTGTAATAAAATACAATACGAAATGTAATTTCGCAACACCCATTAAAAATGGAGATTCTTTTAAAGAAACTTTTAATACTCTTTGACCTACATAATACCATGTAGCAAAGATACCACTTAGAGTAAAACCAAATGCCACACCATTTGTGTGTAAAGGTCTTAATCTACTGAATGTACCATATTCTCCAGCTAAATTGCTTAAGCTTGGGAATGCTAGTTGAAATGCTAAAATAACACCAACTGTCATACCTATAATACCAAACAGAATTGTTGCAAAAGTAAAGGCTTTTGCTATTGAATAATCATATTCAACCGTTGCACCGTTCTGCATCATTCTCCTCCTAAAGTTTAAAATAAAGCCACGAAATCGTCACTTATTACTGTCATTTTAACTAATATAGTTTTAAATAAGTCTGAATTAGTTAATTGTTTGTTAATTAATTTTTATTAACTGTTACAATTTATATTAAATTAATAATATAATTAATCTAATTTTAAGAATTGTGAAGATATACTTTCATATATTTAAAAAAAAGAGGTGTAAAATGTTAGTTAAAATGTTAAGAAATGGTTTGGTGGCATCAATAGTATGTTGTGCTACTGTAGGTTTCGCTCAAGGTGAAAATACAATTGAGATAGAAGGAGCATCATCTTCAAACGGATATATCTCCCCAGTTGGTTCAAATGGTATGGTTGATGATAAAATAATTGAGTTAGCAGATAGCTTACTTTCAAGTAGTAGAATAGCTCAATCAGATATGGGAAATATTGCTATAACATCATTTGTTGATTTACATAATCTAACTAAAACTACATCATTTGGTAGAACTTTAGCAGAGACTTTTTTTAATGAACTGTTTATAAGAGGGTTTAATGTTGCAGATTTTAGAGGTCAAAGTGCATTATCTGTTAATTCAACAGGGGAATTTTTTATAACAAGAGATGTTAAAAAGATAAATAAACAAATTGCAAATAGTTATGTATTAGTTGGTACTTATTCAATTATTGATAAAAAAGTATTAATAAATGCAAGAATTATGGATAATAGAACAGGAAGAGTTGTAGCAAGTGCAAAAACTTATTATAAATCTGCTGATTGTAGAGTTTTAGGAAACTGTCCTAAACCTAGAACAATTAGAATAATTAACTAAATATTAAGAGGCAATTAGCCTCTTAATTGCTTCAGTGAATGTAACATTATCATTTACACATGGACAAACTTTATAATCTTTAATTCCAATTTTTTCTGCTATCTCTCTATACTCTATATTAAGCTCAAATACTGTTTCACTATTATCAATAATAAATGATATTGGATATATTATTATTTTTTCATTTTTAAAGTGTTTTAACATATCATCTAAACTTGGAGTTAGCCATTTCATTGGTCCAACTTTTGATTGATATGCCAAATTAATTGATTTGAAATTAATTGCATAATGGGAAAGTTTTTCTTTTAAAATTTCAACATGTTCCTCAACTTGTTTTTGATAAGGATCACCAGCATTTACAATTTTTTGTGGTAAACCATGTGTTGAAAATATAAGATGATAATCATTGTATTTTGCTTGAATTTTAACTATTTCATCACAAATAGCTTTATTGTATAAAGAATTTTTATAAAATGGTTCTATAATTTTTAAATTAAACTCATTATTTGTTTTTTCAATGAAATCTTCAATACTAGATTTTGTTGTAGTTGTTGAATATTGTGGATATAATGGCAATAATATTACATCTTTAATATTTTTTTCTTTTATTCTTGCAATTGCAGTTTGTGAAAAAGGTGAGGTATATCTCATAGCTGCTGTTATAAAATACTCAGGAAGTAAATCATTTAATTTTAATATTAATTTATCAGTTAGTTCATGTAAAGGTGAAGCCCCACCAATCTCTTTATAATTCTCCCAAGCTTTATTAAGTCTAAATGTCACTATAAAGGATGCAATAATAGACCTTAATGTATCATTTTTCATAGTTAATATATTTTTGTCATTAAACATATTGGTTAAAAAAACTTTTAATTCATCTTTATTTCTTGCTGCACCCATATTGAGTAACACTATTGCTTTTTTTATCACTTATATTCCTCCAAATTTATAATCTTATCACTACACCAAGTAGCTAAATTTTTATCATGTGTAATCAAAAGGATACCAAATCTATCTAAAAAGTTTATTAACATCTGCATAGTTTCTAGTGCAACAATGTTATCTAAAGCACTTGTTGGTTCATCTGCAAGTAATAAATCAGGTTTCATTAATATAGCTCGTAATATACTACATCTTTGAAGTTGTCCTCCACTTAATTGATGAGTTTTTTTATACAATAAATCAATATCTAAATTTAACACGACTAAGATTTCTTCTAATTCCTCTTTAGAATATATATCTACTACATCATCTATTTGTTCTTTTATTGTGTATGTTGGGTGAAAAGAGCTATAGGGGTCTTGATAAATAGTTGCAATCTTTTTATTTTCTATGGTTCCATTAATAGGGTATAAATTTTTTGATATAAGTTCAAACAAAGTAGACTTCCCACTACCACTTGCTCCTACAATCGAGATGATTTGATTCTTTTTAAGCTTTAAATTAAACTCTTTATATATAAGTTTTTCTTTTTTATATCCAAAACACAGGTTTTTTATTTCTAAAATGTAATTTTCTTTCATAAATGTAATTTTATCCTAACTTTTATAAGAAAGCTCAAAGTAAACAAGCAGTATTATTTTAATATTAAAAATAAGGAGAGATAAATGAAAAAAATAGTACTAGGAACATTGGTATGTAGTGTTGCTGCATTTGCAGCAGTAAATTTAGGAGCTTGTAAAGGTTGTCATGGAGCTAATTGGGAAAAAGCAGCTTTAGGAAAATCTAAAATTGTTTCAAACATGACAAAACAAGAAGTTTCTGATTCACTTGTAGGTTACAAAAACGGAACTTATGGTGGACCTATGAAGGGTGTTATGAAAGGTCAAGTTGCTAGATATAGTGAAGCTGATTTAAGATCTACAGGAATTGGTAAATAAGTTAAACTTTTAATATAAAGTTTAAAAGCTCAATCAATTTATTGATTGAGCTTTTTTATTGCCTAATATAAATTACTTCAGGTAAATTATTTCACAATTTTGTTACAATACAATTGAAATCAAATAAAATTATGGAATATTTATGAAAATTTTAGAAAATAAAAATATATTATTGGCAGTAACTGGTTCAATTGCTATTTATAAATCTTTAGAATTAATAAGACTTTATATAAAAGCAGGTGCTAATGTAAAAGTGATATTAACAAATGGTGCAAAAAAGTTTATCAACCCTATAACTTTTGAAACAATATCACAAAATAAAATTATAGATGATCTAAACGAAGATTGGAGTTGTGAAAGCTTTAATAACCATATCGCTTTAGGTAAATGGGCAGATATATTTGTCATAGCACCAGCAACAGCAAACACTATAAATAAACTATCAAATGGAATTGCAGACAATATTCTACTCCAAACAGCACTTGCATATCCTCGTATAAAACTTCTTGTACCAGCAGCAAATACAAATATGATGAGCAACCCTTTAACTAAAGCATCATTAAAGATGTTGAAACTGTGTAATTTTAAGTTAGTTGAGACACAAATAAAAGAGTTAGCATGTAAAGATATAGGTGATGGTGCTATGGCTTGTGTTGAAGATATTTTTCATAAAACAGCACAAGAGCTTTTAAAAGATGATTATTGGACTGATAGAAAAGTTGTATTAAATAGCGGTGGTACAATTGAAAAAATTGATGATGTTAGATATTTGAGTAATTTTAGTAGTGGTAAGATGGGAGCATCTATGGCTACTGCTTTATATTATCTTGGTGCAGATGTTTGCTTGGTTACATCATCTGACCATAAAATAGCAAATGAGATACATACTATCAAAGTCCAAAGTGCAAGTGAAATGTTTAGTTATGTAGAAGATAGTATAAAAGTTTCTTTAAAAGGTAAAATGTCAAGTGCAACACTTATGGATAGTTCAACAATGCAACTTATACAAAAAAAACCATATTTTTTTGCAATATCTGCTGTTAGTGATTATACTGTTAAATTTCCACAAAATGGTAAAATAAAAAAAGTTGATATTGGTGACAATTGGGATTTAAAATTAAAGAAAAATATTGATATATTAGACTCTGTGAATAAAGAAAATATATATACAATTGGTTTTAAAGCAGAGATTGATGAAACATCAGCAAAACAAAATGCACAAAATATGTTAAAAAATAAAAATCTTGATGGGGTATGTCTAAATATCATAAGTGATGAAAATAGTTTTGGAAGTGAAACAAATAAAATCGAATATTTTGATAACAATAATAGTTCTTTTGTTAAAGATGGTACAAAGCTAGAAGTTTCATTGGAGTTATTAAAATATTTAAAGGTCCAATTTGAACAATAGTATCTCTTCTAATATACCAAATCATATTGCTATTATAATGGATGGCAATGGAAGATGGGCAAATGAGAAAGGTTTAAAAAGAACAGTTGGTCATGAAGAGGGTGCTAAAGTTGTAAGAGATATAACTACTCATTGTGGTAAGATAGGGGTAAAATATATAACTCTTTATGCATTTAGTACAGAAAATTGGACAAGACCAAAATTAGAAGTTGAATTTTTAATGAAACTTTTAGAAAAATATCTGATAAATGAACTTGATATTTATCTAAAAAACAATGTAAAGTTTAAGGCTATTGGTGATATTAGTAAGTTTTCAAAAAAACTTCAACATATCATCAAAAACACAGAAGAGAAAACATCACATTGTAACTCCTTAACTCAAATATTAGCTTTAAATTATGGAAGTCGAGATGAGATCACAAGAGCAGTAAAAAAGTTAAATGATTTAAATAAAGAGATTACAGAAGAGAATATAAACAGTTCACTAGACACAGCAGGTATACCAGATGTAGATTTACTTATCCGTACAAGTGGAGAAGTTAGAATTTCCAATTATTTGTTATGGCAAATAGCATATGCAGAGATGTTTTTTATAAAAACAAAGTGGCCAGATTTTTCTACATCAGAATTAGACAATATCATAAAAGAATTCAATAAAAGAGAAAGACGATTTGGTGGAATTTAATATTCTAACTTTATTTGTTACAATAATCTTTGGATTGGTTTTTGGTTCATTTTTAAATGTACTTATCTATAGGTTACCTCTAAGTATATCACTAATAAATCCCAAAAGGTCAGTTTGTACAAATTGTAACTATACGATAAAATGGTATGAAAATATACCAGTTGTTTCATATATATTTTTAAGAGGAAAGTGTACAAACTGTAAAGAAAAAATATCTATAATATATCCAATTGTAGAAATATTAACATCTTTTGTTACGGTACTTTTATATCTAAAACTTGGTTTTAAGAGTGATTTTTTTATAACTACACTTTTATTTTATCTACTTATCATATTGTCTTTTATAGATTTTGAATATAAAGCAGTACCAGATTATTTACTTATATTGGTTTTTATTTCTGCTTATTTAGTACCATCATTTTCATTTATAACTGCACTTGAATTTGCTGGTGCTATAGTAATACTTGAGTTATTTATAACTTATTATATACAAAATATAAAATCAAGAATAGTAAAAGATGAGAGTTTAAAAGATCAAAAAGCTATGGGGGAGGGTGATATACCGATATTTGCTATAATTGGTGGTATTTTAGGATTAAAATTAGGAGTATTAGCTATATTTTTATCAGCTATTTTAGCTATAATTCCATCACTTCTAAATATTATTGTAAAAAAAGATGTAGAGACACCATTTATACCTTTTCTTAGTTTATCACTTTTTATAGTATATATAAATGATATTTACTTTGTGGAATTATTAAATTGGATGGTTAAATGAAACTTTTAAAAAAATATATATTTCTTACTTATTCTCAAACATTTTTTCCAATATTTTCAACATTATACATAATAACATCCATTATATTTTTAGTAAAAATAGCAACTTTAACTTCAGTAATACAAATAAATTTTTTAGAACTTTTAGAGTTATATAGTTATTCTATACCTACAATAATATTTTATACTTTACCAGTTTCTATTTTTGTATCCATTGTATTGACACTTTCAAAATTGTCAAGTGAATATGAACTTATGGTTATCACTAGTTTTGGATTAAATCCAATAAATATAATAAAATTAATTTTACCATCTCTTATACTATCGACACTTCTTTTATTGCTTATCTCATTGGCACTTATACCTAAAGCTGATTATATGAAAAAAGATTTTTTAAATCAAAAAAAAACAGAAGCTCAATTTAATATAAAACCAAGTGAATATGGACAGGTCTTTGGAGATTGGCTTATATATGTAAAAGATGAGGATAAAGGGATATACAAAGATATAGTGCTTTTTCAACAAAATGGTGATGAGGATAATTTTATTATATCTAAAGAGGCTATTATGAAAAATGAAAATTTATCATTGAGCTTAAATCTAAAAGATGGAACAGCTGTAAGAGTAACAGACAAAGTAAATCAAATAGATTTTAAAAAAATGATTATAAATAATTATATCAAACCATCAACAAATATCAATAGTATTAATGATTTAATATTATATTGGAAAGATATAGATACAAACAAAAGAAAAGAATCTAAATTTTCTTTTTTTGTATTAAGTTCAATTTTTCCATTAGTATCTATTTTATTTATAATAGTTCTAGGCTATTTCAATCCTAGATATGATAAAAATTATAGTACATCTTTTAGTCTTATTTTAACAACATTATTTGTTGTATTGTCTCAAAAATTATCAAAAGATTATGGATTAAGTATATTGTACATTATCCCCCCAATTTGGATTTTATTAAGTGTTCTGTTTTATAGATTAAAAATAAAACCTAGTTATTAAAGAGTTTATATGAGGGTAAAATTAATTATTAGTTATGATGGAACTGATTATTTTGGTTCACAAATACAACCAGATAAGATAACTATACAAGATAGATTGACTGAGGTTTTTGAACTTTTAAATATAGATACAATATTCGATTTTAGTGGTAGAACAGATAAAGGTGTACATGCTTTTAAACAAGTAGTTTCATGTACCTTACCAGAATATTGGAAAGATTTAAATAGGTTAAAAAATAATCTAAATAAGCAACTTGATAATTCAATACAAGTAAGAATAATATCAAAAGTTAATGATAATTTTCATGCAAGATTTTCTGCTAAAAAAAGAGAATATCGTTATATTATAAGTGACAAAAAATTAACTCCATTTAATAGTAGGTATGTAAGTTATTATGAAAATATAAATGAAAATAAAATAAGAAGTATTATAAAATTGTTTATTGGTATCCATGATTTTGAGTTTTTTAGTAAAAAAGGGAGTGATCCTATCTCAACAATAAGAGAGATATATGATATAAAATTTTATAAACACAAAGATATATATGTGTTGAATTTTAGAGCAAACTCATATTTAAGAAGTCAGATAAGGATGATGGTTGATTTTATTATGAAAGTATCAAGTGGTAAATTAACACAAGAAGATTTAAAAAATCAATTAAATAAAAAAGAGCTAATATCTTGGACATTAGCTCCATCAAATGGACTTTATCTTAGTAAAATAATATATTAATTATTATAAACTATTTAGAGTCTTTGAGGCATCTCATCTTTAAAAGCTAATTTTTCAGCTTTTTCTAAAACTTCCATTGCACCTTCATCTATCATCATAGCAGCTAGTTCAACTCCTAAATTT
>JAYEPD010000161.1:0-1548 GCA_034723675.1 Campylobacterota bacterium | reverse complement strand
CAATGAATGAAATTTATAAATTTTTAGCAGACCAATTTGCAGTTATATTAAAAGAGCAAGATATAGACTACAATCATATTGCAATATTATTTAAAAAGTTTTCTGATGGATATACAGAGAGTTATATAATAAAAGAGTTTGATACTACAAATGTGATAGATGAAACTATTGATATATTTTTAAATGGGGTTAGAAAGTAGATTGTTTTAGTTTCTGATGTTACGATAATTAAAAAATCAACTATTACTAATTTAGCTACTAAAATACGCATATAACTAAAAATCTACTTCATTCTATAATCATAAATTTATACTAAAATTTATCATCATAAAATCTTCAATAAAGCCTTTATTTATGGTATTTATAAGCACTTTTAAACCGCTATTTAGATATAATATATACTTATAATAATAAGGGGTTTTATGAGTAATTTATCATCAATATATCAAGATTTTCTAATAAGTTCATATGGAAAAATAGAGGTAACTAAGTTTAGTAAAATATTAGGTAAAGGTTTTAGTCATGACAGATTTACAAAACAGTTATTATTGAATGATACTTTAGATGATGACACAAAATTATGGGAACATATAAAACCATTTTTAAGAGATTATGAAAATAAAGAATCAGGTTGTATTATTGTTGATGATTCACTACTTCATAAACCTTATAGCAAAACTAATGATGTAGTATGTTGGCACTATGATCATGTAAGTGGAAAAAGTGTTAAGGGTATTATGATGTTAAACTTTCAATACACAGATGATAGTGGTATATCTATACCTTTAGGATATGAGATTATTACCAAGACAGAAGATAAGTGGAGTGATGAATATCAAAAGTATATCAAAAAAAGTAAGTTTACAAAAAATGAGATTATGAGAGACAAACTACAGCTGTTACATTTTAATAATGAAGTAAAATACAAATATATTTTAATGGATAAATGGTTTACAACATCAGATAATATCGAGTTTATAGATGGTTCTTTAAAAAAGAAATTCATTGCTCCAATTAAAAAAAATAGAAAAGTAGCACTATCTCTTGAAGATAAAAATAAAGGAAGATATGTTAGTATTGACAGCATAGATATGGGGGCTTGTAGTAGTCGGCTTATATATTTAAAAGGTTGTGATATACCTTTGAATATTGGTAAGCAAATTGTCAAAAACGGCAACGATGGTGAACTAACGTACCTGTATCTTGTAACTAATGATATAGACTTATCTTTCAATCAGACACTCGAAATCTATCAAAGACGGTGGAAAATAGAGGAATATCATAAGTCTTTAAAACAGAATTTAAAGATTGAACACTCACCAACTAAAGTTGAATTATCACAAAGAAATCATATAAATCTAACTGTATTAGCATTTATCAAACTCGAAAAACTTCGTTTAAACTATAAAATGAATCATTTTGCACTAAAAGAAAAAATATATATTGAGGCTCTAAAAGTTGCTTATAAAAAAGTTGGAGAATTAGACTGTACTTGAAATTGTAACACTTAAGAGAAATTTCTAAATTTATGTTATCGTAACATCAGTT
>JAYEPD010000160.1:0-1551 GCA_034723675.1 Campylobacterota bacterium | reverse complement strand
TATAACAGCTATGATATCAGCTGGTCAAGCATATAGAATGAATTTTTTAAGAAGATTAAATATCTATAAATTATCATTACAAAAAGTAGTTGATAACAATAATTTATTAAATATAAATAAAAAAATATATATATTAAATGATAAAAAAGTTATAGTTGTAGGGGCAGGTCCATCTTTGGATAAAAACATAGATTGGTTTTGCCAACATAAAGATAGTTTTATCATAGTATCTGTTGGTGCTAGTTTACCAACGCTATTAAAATATAATATAACTCCTGATATAGTAGTTGAAGTTCATCCTGAGCTTGATATGCTTGCTACTTATAAGAAGTTTAACAAAGATAATTTAAAAGATATTATATTCTTAGGAGCAAATCAGATTCCAAAAGAGTTATTAGAACAATTTAATATCGATAATAGTTTTATATTTTTAACTAATATGATAATCAAAGAGCACTTAGGTGTCAAAACAGGTACATCTGTTGGAAATGTGGCTATCTATTTAAGTTTAATGTTTCAGCCAAAAGAACTTTATTTTTTAGGTATAGATTTTGCACTCAGTAGTGAAGGTACTACTCATACAGATAGCCATGCTTATAGAAAAAAACTCGATGATACCACACAGATGGATATTAAACAAAAGAACTACATCCACGAGGGGAATTTATTTGCAGTAAAAGGTAACTTAAAAGAGAGTGTACTTACAAATTCACTTTTTTATAAGTTTTTAGAGGGTGCAAACAATGAGTTGTCACTTTATAAAAACAACAATATATTTAACCTCTCAGATGGAGCATATATAGAAAATACAACTCCTCTTAAAGCAGATGATGTTGAGATATCATCTATTTATGACAAAGTTAATTTTAAACAAGAGTTTAAAAATGAATTGGAAAACATAAGTGAACATGGTTTAAATACAGAAGATTTAGAATCAATAAACAATATGATAAAACTTTTAAATGACTATACAACTACTGAATATAATGATAAAGATATAAGAAAATACTTTAATGATATATTGATAAATAAAAATTTGGATGGTGCATATAAAGAGCTTATTTTAAATTTTGTACAGATGATTTTTCACTATGTTGATGGTTTTTTAAATGATGAAAGTTTTAATTTTAAGCAAAGAACAAAACATATAAAAAATATGGATAAACTTTTATATCAACACTTTATAAAACTCACAA
This sequence comes from Campylobacterota bacterium, assembly GCA_034723675.1. Taxonomy (GTDB): domain Bacteria; phylum Campylobacterota; class Campylobacteria; order Campylobacterales; family Arcobacteraceae; genus JAIOSF01. Next base: position 355 of record JAYEPD010000160.1, on the reverse strand, counting down.
TAGATTATAAAAAGATTTTAGAAGATAAAATAAAGTAGGGAAAACCTACTTTATAAAATAGTTATAGATTATTGAAGTAATCTAAGAACATTCTGAGAAACTGCATTAGCTTGACTAATAGCATAAGTTCCTGCTTGAGATACTATATTTTGTTTATTAAAATTAGCACTCTCAGCTGCATAATCTACATCTCTTATCACTGATTCTGCTGCTTTTATATTTGTTACTGTTGTATTTAGGTTTCTTACACTTGATTCAAGTTGATTTTGAACAGAACCAACTGCACCTCTCATAGTATTTAAACTAGTAAGGGCTGTATCAATACTTGCTAAAAGTCCAGAAGCACCAGCATTGG
>JAYEPD010000159.1:0-1593 GCA_034723675.1 Campylobacterota bacterium | reverse complement strand
TATCTATACCATGTTCTCTAGCATAGCTCAATAACTTTTCTCTACTATTTAAATCCCACTCTCTCCAAGGTGCGATAACTGTAATATCAGGGTTTAAACCTAAATATCCAAGTTCAAATCTTACTTGATCATTCCCTTTTCCAGTTGCTCCATGAGATACAGCATCTGCACCCATTTGTGCAGCTATCTCTATTTGTTTTTTTGCTATTAAAGGTCTTGCAATTGAAGTACCTAAAAGGTATTCACCTTCATAAATTGCATTTGCTCTAAACATTGGAAATACATAATCTTTTACAAACTCTTCTTGAATATCTAATATAAATATATTCTCAGGCTTGATACCATTGTCAAGTGCTTTTTGTCTTGCTGGTTCTACCTCTTCCCCTTGACCTAAGTCCGCTGTAAATGTTATCACTTCTGCATTGTACTCATCTTGAAGCCACTTTAAAATAATACTTGTATCAAGTCCACCACTATACGCTAAAACAACTTTTTTTACATCTTTACTTAGTTTTTTACTCAACTTATATCCCCTATAGTTTTAATTTTTCAATCCTGAAATTATATCTAAAATAAAATTAAATATTATGGTATTAATAATCCCAAATTAATTTAAATAAATTTGGGTTACCAGAAGAACTTAATAATTTAAATGATAAAATTACAATAGAAAATAAATTCAAAAAAAGTGTAAAGTTTATGTTTGAGATACTTATGGAGTTAAAATAATGGAAGATTATCATATAGAGATACTTGAAAAACTATCAGTAAGAACAATAGAATATTTAAAAAATGATATAAATTTAGATATAGTTATAGATAAGAACTATACAATTGATGCAGTTGATTTTATAGATTATCATGATATATCTGTTCTTATATCTTTAAATAAAGATATGGAAGGTACTGTTGGGATGAGTGTATCAAAAGAGTTATCATTTGAGATTGCAAAATCATTTTTATTTGGAGAGCCTACACAAGAAGAGATTGATGAATTATCATCTGAGGGTATTGCAGAAACTTTAAATATAACACTTGGTAATATATTACAAAACCTTACACCTATTAAAGCTGGTGCAAATGTTGGAATATCTACACCATATATTATGACAAATAAAGTCAATATAGTAAAAAAGAAAAATGGGAAAATGTTTATTGTTCATTTAAAATATAAAAATGATACAATTATATTAAGTTATTTTATATAAAAAATGAAAATAGATAGCAAAAGTACTAATAGTTGACGATGCAACAATTATGAGAAAAAATATAAAGAATATGTTAGAAAAGTTAGGACATAAAATAGTAGGTGAAGCTTCAAATGGCTATGAAGGTATTGAAAATACACTTTATTAAAACCTGATTTTGTTACTATGGATATTACTATGCCTGAAGAAAATGGTATAAAAGATGGTAATGCTAAAATCATCATGGTTACTTCACATGGTGAACAAGATAAAGTTATCAAAGCAATAAAAAATGGTGCCTCAAACTATATACTTAATATTTTTATGTACTTTCATATATAAAAAAAGCCCCTATTTAAGGGGCTTTCTGTTTAATACTAACTAACTACACGATGGTGCGGATGAG
>JAYEPD010000158.1:0-1605 GCA_034723675.1 Campylobacterota bacterium | reverse complement strand
ATTACAGAGACTTTGACAAATACTATTAAGTATATAAATAAAACAAACAAATACAAAAGTGTTAAAATTTCTTTATATGGTACATCAGATAAAAAACTACAAGCATTAATTGATGGGCTACTTCTAGGTAGTTATGATTTTACTAAGTATCAAAGTGAAACTAAAAAGCTTAAACTTCAAGATATTTATATATCAAATCAAGGTTATATGAATAGTGAGTTTTCTTATGAAGAAATCAAATCAAAAATAGATAACTATATTATCATTAACACAAATATAAACCTTTCAAGGGATATGATAAATTCAGTTGCACAAGATACAACACCTATAAAAATATCAAATTGGATTCAAGAAGAAGTTAAGGATACAGATATTAAATGTATCATAAGAGATGATAACTATATCAAAAAAGAGCTACCTGCTTTTTATGATATTTCAAAAGGTAGTATCAATAAACCAAGGTTAGTTCATCTAAAATATAATGAAAATAAAGACTATAAAAAAATTGTTCTTGTTGGTAAAGGTGTGACATTTGATACTGGTGGTATTAGTTTAAAACCATCTGCATATATGTATGATATGAGGCTTGACAAAGCAGGAGCAGTTACAATATTTGGAATCATAAAAGCTATAAATGATTTAAAACTACCAATTGAAATACATGCTATACTAGGTTTTAGTGAAAATATGATTAGTAACAATGCTTTTAAACCAGGGGACGTAATAAAAACTAGAAGTGGAAAAACTATAGAGATAATGAATACGGATGCAGAGGGCAGAATACTATTAGCAGATTTATTTGAATACTCCCAAGATAAAATAAAACAGATAAATTATATATTTGATTATGCGACTTTAACAGGAAGTGTATCAGGTGCTATAGGACAATACTCAGCAGGATTGATAGGGCATAATAGTAAATTAAAAAATACGATGATTAAAGTATCAAAAAAAGTAGATGAATGGTATGTAGATTTACCATTTAATAGATATTTTTTTGATGCAAGTTATAAATCAGCAATAGCAGACTTTACAAATACACCTACATCATCTATTGGTGGAGGTACTATTATGGGTGGTATTTTTATAGATAATTTTATTAAGAAAAAATATAAGAAAAAATGGTTGCATATAGATATTGCTTGTGTTTCATTTATAAAAAATAGTTGGAAATATCACGAATTTGGTGCTACTGGATTTGGCATAAAAAGTAGTATCAAGTTTATAAATAAATTAAATATTAAGGAAAAAATTGAATAGTATAAAAAAAGAAACAATTGGTGAAGCTTGGAAAGAACTAGTATCTTTAACAAAGAAGAATGGCGTTGAGTTGGCAGATGAAGGGTTAGAACTTTTAGATGTTAATATCAAGTTTAAACATAATTTCAATAGTGAAGATACAATTTTAGAAAAATATGCAGATAAAAAAATGATAGAAAATATGCAAAAAGTATTTTTTTCAAATGAAGAAAATGACTTAGGACATAGTTATTTTGATAATATGTGTTCCCCGTATAGAAATGATTATCTTACTGATATAGTTAAAGTTTTAAAAGATAAACGAAACTCAAAAAGAGCTACACTAACTTTAAACAGTTCGGGAAG
>JAYEPD010000157.1:4413-8164 GCA_034723675.1 Campylobacterota bacterium | reverse complement strand
GGAAAATCCAAATATTGAATTTAATGGTAATATAAATATAAATAGTAACGATATAGATAAAGAAGGTGTAAGTAAATTTGATATTACAAACTGTGATTTAATGTTTGATACTAAAATGGAAAATTTAAAAGCAAAAAAAGTATTTGTCTCATATGAGAAAGATAAGTTTAAATTTGATTTTGAAGAACCGATATATAAAGATGTTCGTGTTGATGGTTCAAATGGATATTTTGATGTAAATAATAAAACTTTAGGTATAAAATTAAAAACAAAAAATTTGCTAAACGATACGCTAAAAGATGCTTTGTTAAGATATAACATAGTTACACCATTAAATCAAAAAAATGGGAAAAATGATGTATTTGCAGAAGTTGTCATACCTTTTGGTAAAAACAATGTAACAGTTAAATCTATAGTAAATATTAAAGATTCAGATATAGAACTATTTGGTCAAACTTTACACTTTAATCATCTGAATATAAGTTCAGTTAATAAAAAATTAAAAGTAGATGCAAATATCTCTAGTAGTTTTAAAAAAGATGATTCTATTGTAAACTATAATTTTTCATTAACAAATTCTACAGACTTTGAAACAAAATTATCAAATGGTTTTATTGTATTAAATAACTTAGAATTTAATGATATATATCTAAAAAATGCAAATTTTAAATATAATGTAAATTTTAAAGATAAAATAAAAATGTTACTAGAAGGTGATAAGTTTGAAGTTTATAAAACAAATAAGAGATATAAAGTTAATGACCTAAGTGTATATTTAGAAGATAAGATGTTAGTTACTTATCTAAATATAAATGATAAAAATAAGCAAGAGGATATAACCCTTAATATATCAGATACAACTATGCTTGATACAAAAGAATCATCAGGAATAGTAAATTTAGATTATAAAAATAATGAAAAAAATATAACAATTATAAGTGATAATATTAAATATCAAGGAAGTTTTAAAAAAGTGGTAGATTTTAATGTTAATTCAAACAATATTAAAATAAAATTTAATAAAAATGATATAAATTTAAATGATTTAAATATAAAACTAAATGATAAAACCATTAATACTAAAGTTAATATAAAAGATAATCAAAAAAGATTTAGTTTAGAAGTGACAAATAAAACAAATATATCAAAAAAAGACTCAGCAGGAGATATAGAGTTGAGTTATAATGATAATAATATAACTCTAAATAGTAATAATATCAATTATAATATTACAAATTTAATGCAATCAAACCAAGTAGTAAAATTAAATGCTTTAAAAGTTGATATAAAGAAAAATGAAAAACAATTTTATCTTAAAAGTTTAAGTTTAAATTTTAAAGATAATTTGCTTTATGTGAACTCACTTTTAAGTGAAAATATGTTTAATTCAGATTCTAAGTTCGATACGATAATAGATCTTAAAGATAAAACTGCAAAAGGGTTTGTTAAGATAAATCAATTTTTATACAAGGATTTAATTGATATACATGAGGAAAAAGTATATTTTGATCTTGATTTTTCTAAAGGAATTAAACTTTTTTTACCAAAATATAAATTAAATTATATAAAAAGTGATGATGGTATTCAAAATATAAATATAAAAAATATTACACCACTTTTAAATTATACTACTTTTGTAGATGGGAACAATAGTGATGTTAATATCTCGATTTTATTAGATGAAAAAGATAAAAATATAAGTATTGACAATTTAAACTTAGATATAAATACAACATCTCTTGAAAGTCTAAAAGATGTTGAATCTAAAGATGGAAAAGATGTAGAAAATAAAAATATTATATTGCCATTGTTTCCAAAATTAAACTTAAAATACAACAATGGTTATATAAAATACAATAAGTTTAAAATAGATATAGGAAAATTAAATATAGATACAAATGCAAATACTTCAAGTATAATACTAGAGCATAAAAAAACAAAAATAGATATATCAACTATAGATAATAAAATCAAAATTAAAAATAGTAAAATAACAGATAAATATTTTAATAATCTAATAGGTAAAGAGATATTAGATGGTGATCATATAATATTAAATATAAATGGTGATGATATAAATATGCTAAATGGAAAAATAAGTATTAAAAATACTACAATAAAAAATGTTGCTATTTTAAATAATCTTATAGCTTTTATAAATACAACACCTGCAATAATAAATCCACTATTAGCTTTACCAACACTATATAGAATGTCACAAACAGGTTTTGATACAAATGGATATTTGGTTAAAAAAGGTTATATAAAATTTATCTATTCACTAAAAGATAAAAAGATAAATGCATATGATGTTTTTACTAGGGGTACAATGTCTAATTTTAATGCAAAATTATTTTTAGATTTAGATAAGAAATATATTAATTCAAATATTGATGTGGTATTTTTAAAAGACTATTCAAATGTAATCAAAAATATTCCACTTGTAGGTTATATCATAATGGGTAAAGATGGAGATTTTCATACATCTGTTGATATTGTAGGACCATTGAGTAAACCAGAAATAGATATAAATACTCTAAGTGATACAATTGAAGGGGTGGGAGGTGTTGTAAAACGAATATTAACACTACCAGCAGCCCCATTTATGGATGTAGAATAATCAACAAGTAACTCCATATAGATAGTATAATTCAGTAATAAGCTTTACTGAATTAATCTATCATTTAAATAATAATTATATAACTTAAGTTAAACTTAATAAATGTTAAATTATAATATGCCTATAAATACAGTACAATAGTTCAAGGAGGGTGTTATGAATATTAATTCAGCTTATGTAAATGCGTATGATATAAGTGATATACAGTCAAGTTCATTAGAAAGATTATCAAGTTCACAGGCTATAAATAAAGTAGCAGACAATCCAGCTAGTTTATTAATAGCAGATCAATTAGATGTACAGAAAAGTACTTTAACACAATCTCTTGAAAATGTTAGTAGTGGAATAGCTATGTCTAATATCGCACAAGATGGTATCTCTGCTCAAAAATATATATTGGAAAATATAAAAGTTGAAACATTGAAAATGATGAATGGTACAACAAATCAAGATCAAAAAGATATAATAGCAGACCAAATTTCACAATATGTAGATGAGTATGAACAAATAGCCAATAGTACAAATTATAGTGGAGAAACCTTACTAAAAACAGCTGGTGATACGACAGATGATATCTCAATAGTAGGCGATGATACAATTGTTAGTATATCAAAAGCAGATACAGCTTCTATATCTGATACTTTGAAATCTTTTTTAGTAGATATATCATCAAATTCTGAGTCGATGCAATCTGTTTTAAGTACAGTTGATCAAGGTTTGGATAAATTAGCTACATTTGCTAGTGAATATGGAAGCTCTTCAAATGCGTTGGAATCTATGGCGAGAAGTTATATAGAAGCAGAAAAAAATACATCAACTGCAAAATCAACTATTATGGATATAGATTATAGTAAAGAGGTAACAAACTTTAGTAAAACAAATCTTTTAACTCAAATAGGTTACTTAATGCAAACACAAGCAAATGCACAACAACAAAAAAATATAGCGTTGTTATCTTAAGTATATGAAAATAGGTATCATACTATTTGTTATAGGGTCAATTTTGGCTCTATATCTTTCAAAATTTAAATTTAAAAAAAAGTATCTTACAAATATAGGTCTTGTTCTTGGGCTATTTTTGATTTTATATGGAATAATACTTATGATTCAACCAAATGATGAAGATTTTGT
>JAYEPD010000157.1:0-4313 GCA_034723675.1 Campylobacterota bacterium | reverse complement strand
AGATTTAAACTCAACTAATAAATAAAACCATAACTTTATAGTATAATATCATCTTAATTTAAAAAAGGCAATATTATACTTATGACTGATACTATAAAAATATTTAAAGCAAATCAAAACAATTTAAAGAACATAGACTTAGAGATACCAAAAAACAAACTTATAGTTTTTACAGGACTTAGTGGTAGTGGAAAATCTACATTAGCATTTGATACTCTTTATGCAGAGGGACAAAGAAGATACATAGAGTCTTTATCTGCTTATGCTAGACAGTTTTTAGGAAAAGTAGGAAAACCAGATGTTGAGAGAATAGAGGGACTTACACCAGCTATTGCAATAGATCAAAAAACAACATCTAAAAACCCTAGAAGTACAGTAGGTACTATTACTGAGATATATGATTACCTTAGACTTTTGTATGCAAGAGTTGGTAAACAACATTGTCATAAATGTGGAAAACCAATATCTCAAATGAGTAGTAGCGATGTAATAGATCAGGTTCTAAAATTACCTCAAAATGCAAAAATAGTTATACTAGCACCACTTGTAAATAGAAAAAAAGGTACATTTACAGATCTGTTTGAATCTTTACGAAGTAAAGGTTATGTAAGAGCTATGGTTGATGGTGTTATGATTAGACTTGATGATGAGATAGAACTAGGAAAATCTCAAATGCATACAATAAAAGTGGTGATTGATAGAGTTGTAGTTAAAGATGAAAATAAAGAGAGAATAGCTCAAGATGTTGAAAAAGGTTTAAAAGAGAGTTTTGGAGAATTAGAGGTAGAAGTTTTAAATCATGAAGAGTTAGAGTGTGAGAAACATATACACTACTCTGAACATATGGCATGTTTTGACTGTAAAATATCGTTTGAACCACTTGAACCATTAAGTTTCTCTTTTAACTCCCCTAAAGGGGCTTGTATAAGCTGTGATGGATTGGGTATAAGATTTACTCTTGATATGAAAAAAGTTATCGATGGTGATCAAAGTATTGACAATGGGGCAATAAAAGTAATATATGGTTTTAATAAGGGTTATTATTTTAAGATGCTAAAAGCTTATTGTGAGGCAGCAGATATTGATACAACAAAACCTTTTAATGATTTAGAACCACACGAAAAAGGTAAAATACTTCAAGGTGGAATAGAAGAGACTAAGTTTACATGGAAAAGACATAAGCTAACTCGTAAATGGGAAGGTATTATAAAAATAGCATACGATATGATAAAAGATGAGAAAGAGATGGATGCTTATATGACTGAAAAAGTTTGTGATACTTGTGGAGGACATAGATTAAAAGCGCCATCTTTAAATGTTAAAGTAGCAAACTCAGGTATCGCAAATATCTTAGATATGCCAATAGAAAAATCACATACTTTTTTTCAAGATGAAGATAACTTCAAATACTTTAATGATCAAGAGAAGATGATAGCCGCACCAATATTAAAAGAGGTAAGAGAGAGAATATATTTTCTTTTTGATGTAGGTTTGGGGTATATAACTTTGGGTAGAGATGCAAGAACTATCTCTGGTGGAGAGGCTCAAAGAATAAGAGTTGCATCTCAAATTGGAAGTGGTTTAACGGGGGTTATGTATGTACTAGATGAACCATCAATAGGGTTACATGAAAGAGATACAGCAAAACTAATAAAGACCCTTAAAGCTTTACAGCAAAAAGGTAATACAGTAATAGTAGTTGAACATGATAAAGAGACTATGGAAGCAGCTGACTATATAGTTGATATAGGGCCACAAGCAGGAAAATTTGGTGGTAATGTAGTTTTTAGTGGAGATATGAAAAAGCTCCTTAAAAGTGATACACTAACGGCTCAATATTTAAATGGAAAAAAGGAGATTAAGTATTATACAAGAAGACCGCAAGATGAATATATCGAGATTAAAAATGTAAATATAAATAACATAGTAAATCTTGATGCTAAAATACCACTACATAACTTATGTGCTATTACAGGTGTTAGTGGAAGTGGTAAGTCTTCACTTATTCTTCATACTCTTTTGCCTGTTGCTAGGGAGCTTTTAAATCGTGCAAGAAAGATTGATAAAGTAGATGGTGTTACTATTGACGGTTTAGATAAACTTGATAAAGTTATCTATCTTGATCAATCGCCAATAGGGAGAACTCCAAGAAGTAATCCAGCAACTTATACAGGTCTTATGGATGATTTAAGAAAATTGTTTGCAGAAACAAAAGAATCAAAACTAAGAGGATACGCTATAGGACGATATAGTTTTAATGTAAAAGGTGGAAGATGTGAGAAGTGTCAAGGGGAAGGGGAGATAAAAATTGAGATGCACTTTTTGCCTGATATTATGGTGAAATGTGAAGATTGTCAAGGTGCAAGATACAACGCACAAACGCTAGAGATATTATACAAAGGTAAATCTATAGCTGATGTTTTAAGTATGTCTGTTGAAGAAGCTTTTGACTTTTTTGTTAAAGTTCCTAAACTACACCAAAAATTAAAAACTTTGATGGATGTAGGTCTTGGTTATATAACTTTAGGTCAAAATGCAGTAACACTAAGTGGTGGAGAAGCTCAAAGAATTAAACTTAGCAAAGAATTAAGTAAAAAAGATACAGGAAATACTTTGTATGTTTTAGATGAACCCACTACAGGTCTTCATTTTGCAGATGTTGACAGATTGGTTAAAGTGCTACATCATTTGGTTGATCTTGGAAATAGTGTGTTAGTTATAGAACATAATCTTGATGTAGTTAGAAATGCAGATTGGGTTATTGATATGGGATATGAAGGTGGGGCTAAGGGTGGTCAGATTATATCACAAGGAACACCAGAAGAGTTAGCATCAACTCACAAAGAAACGAAAAGTTATACAGGCTATTATTTAGAAAAAGAGTTATAATAGTCGTTTTATTGATTATCTCTATATAAAGTATATGGATTTCTTTGAGCCGTTGGCATAATAAGAGTATGTTGTATATTTACATGAAGTGGGGCATTTAAAATATATATTATTAAATCTGAAATATCTTTTGCACTAAGAGGTGTATATCCATTGTAAACGGCATCTATTTTATCAATATTACCTTTAAATCTTACATTTGAGAATTCTGTTTCAACTGCACCAGGTGCAACATTAGAAACTCTTATATTTGTACCTACAAGATCTATATTCATAGCTTCACTTAGTGTGTGAACTGCTGATTTTGTTGCACAGTATACATTTCCTGCTGGATAGGTAATAGTTCCTGCAATAGAACCTAGATTGATAATATGACCACTATTATTTTCTCTCATATGTTTTATAACTATTCTACTAACATACAATAAACCCTTAATATTTGTATCTATCATTGTTTCCCAATCACTAATATCACAGTCATCTATTTTAGAAGCATCAAGTGCTAGTCCTGCATTGTTTATAAGTATATCAATCTTTTTACTTTTTAAAACTTTTAATATTTTTTTTTCAACCTCTTTTTGTTTTGTTATATCAAAAGTAAGTGTTTTTACTTTTATATTATATTTTTTTTCTAAACCTTTTTTTATATTTTTAAGTTTTTCCTCTCTTCTTCCTGTAATGATTAAATTTGTACCCATTTTTGCCAAACTTTTAGCCGAAGATTTTCCTATACCTGAAGTTGCACCTGTGATAAGTGCTGTTTTATTTTTTAGATTATTCATTGTTTACCTATATATTTAAAGTTTTATTATTATAATATTGAATTAGTAAAAAAGATATAAAGGGCATCTCTAAAATTTAAATTTTATTCTAATTCTAGTTGCATCAAAAATATCTCTTCCCCATCTAGCACCTCTATATCTATACTTTCACACTTAGGACAGTTATATTCATGCTTTTCTAAAGTTGATTGGGTATCACAACTTTTACAGCGTATCAAGACGGGCTGAATATTGAGAACAAACTCTGCTGTTTCACACATCGTATGCTCTTTAAAAGTATCAAAGGCAGTTTTGAGTAAATCAGGCTCAACACCACTCATCACACCTATTTTTACTACTACTTTTGTTACTTTAGTAGCACTATTTTGTCTTGCATTTTCTTCACAACTATCTAAAAGAGACTGAACTATACTATATTCATGCATTAACAAATCCTTGGAAGTAATTCACCTGTTGGAGTATCTAAAAACCTTTGTGTTCCCCAACTACTATTTAATATAACTTTTTGTAGATATTTATCAGTAACTTTTCCTATACTACTTGCATTTTTATTAAACTGTTTTAATATATCTAATGCTTTTTGCTCATCTTCTTGTGCAATAGCAAGTACAAATGTCCCCTCATTTGCTAAGGCTGTTGCTT
>JAYEPD010000156.1:0-8173 GCA_034723675.1 Campylobacterota bacterium | reverse complement strand
AACTGCAATAGCTACAAAAGATAATACAAAAGTACTTTTAATAGATAAAGAGAAGTTTTTAAGACTTTTAGAAGAGGATTCTACTTTTTCATTTCACATTATTAAGTCCCTTACTAAAAAGATAAAAGCATTAGAAGTCACTATAAATAGAAATCTCATTTTTGATGCAACAACAAAAGTGTGCTCCCTTTTAAAAGAAAATCAAAATATACTTGAAAATTCAAAAAATAAACATATAGCAAATATTTTAAATATGGCACCCGAAACTTTATCAAGAACGATTACGAAACTCAAAAAGTTAAATATAATCGATCAAAAGCAAAAGCTATTAGACGAAGAAAAACTAGATATGTTTTTGGATTTTTAAAACCTTTAGCTATAATACACAATTTAAAACACAAAAAAGAGTAAAATTATGATATTAAGTATAGAATCAAGTTGTGATGATAGTAGTATAGCTATAACAGATATAAAAACAAAAAAACTAATTTTTCACAAAAAAATATCTCAAGAGTTAGAACACAGTGTATATGGTGGAGTTGTCCCAGAGTTAGCAGCAAGACTTCATGTAAAAGCACTACCTAAAATACTTGAAGAGTGTAAGGTGTATTTTAACGATTTAAAAGCGATCGCCGTTACAACAGCACCAGGACTTTCTGTAACATTAACAGAAGGGGTAACTATGGCAAAAGCATTGAGTCTTAGCTTAGATATACCACTTATATCAGTCAATCATCTAAAAGGGCATATATACTCACTTTTTATAGATAAAGAGGAAGATTTCCCTTGTACTGTTTTACTTGTATCTGGTGGACATACACAACTAATAGAGGTGCAAAATCTAGAAAATATTAAAATCATAGGTCAAACAATAGATGATAGTTTTGGTGAAAGTTTTGATAAGGTATCTAAGATGTTAGAGTTAGGTTATCCAGGTGGTCCAGTAGTTCAGAGTCGTGCTTTAGAAGGAGATGGAAATAGTTATACTTTACCTATACCTCTTAGACAAAGTCCAAATATAGAATTTAGTTATAGTGGACTAAAAAATGCTGTTCGCCTTTGTATTGAAAAAGAAAAAAATAGTGATAATTTAACAGAACAAACTATAAATAATATTTGTGCAAGTTTTCAAAAAACTGCGGTTGATCATATAATGATGAAACTAAAAAAATATTTTAAATCATCACCACCTTCAAAGTTTGCAATAGTAGGGGGAGCGAGTGCTAATATAAAGTTAAGAACAGCTTGTGAAGAGTTGTGTAGTAAGTATGATGCTCCTGTTTTATTGACTGAACTGAAATATTGTAGTGATAATGCTGCTATGATAGGTAGAGTTGCAGTTGAACAATATATAAAAAAAGATTTTACAGATATAAATAACTTAGATGTACAAAGTAGATTGAAAAGTTTTTAGTAGCTTAATTTAAAGATGAGGTTCCCTTAAGATTAAAGGAGATAGCTTTAAACTTTAAAAGTCTCTAGGTTTACTTAGAGCTTCTTTAACTAATTTTAAATACTTATCTCTTGATATGTGAATAGCACCAAAACTTTCAAGATATGGGGTGTGTATTTGGCTATCTATTAGTGAAAAACCATTTGCTTTTAGTCGATTAACCAAGGATACAAAAGCAATTTTTGAAGAATCTGATTTTAATGAAAACATAGACTCCCCACAAAATATATCACCAATCATAACACCATAACCACCACCTACAAGTTCACCTTCAAAATAACTTTCAAAACTATGTGCAAAACCAGAAGCGTGAAGCTCACAATAAGCTTCTATCATATCATTTGTAATCCAAGAACCTTCTTGATCTGCTCTTTTTACTTTTGCACAATTTTCCATAACTGATCTAAAGTTTGTATTGAATTTAACTTCAAAAATATTTTTTCTAATAGTTTTTTTCAAATTTTTTGAGATGTGTAAATCATCTATTTTTAAGATAAATCTTGGATTTGGAGACCACCATAAAATAGGATCATCTTCATTGAACCATGGAAAAATACCTTTTGAGTACCCTGCCATAATTCTGTTTACACTTAAGTCACCACCATATGCCAACAATCCCTCATCTGAAGCATAAGAAGGATCTGGAAAGATAAGATTATATTTGCTTAATGGAAGTATATGCATCTATTTTATACACAAAGGCTCAATTTTGTCTTTTGAAAATATTTTTTCAATTGCTGGAGGGATTATAAGCTTTAGTTTACCAAAACTATCAGGTGCAAAAAATCTTGTATATTCAAAACTTCCATTTTCATCCATCGCTTTATCATATATAAAACCAATCTCTTTATCTAACTTTTTAGCCCACTGTGCAATATTAGATGCATAAAGTGCTATATTTGTATGGTGTCTATCAAATTTATGACCCCAAGCAAAAAATATGAACTTTCCATTGTAGCTTATATTTCTATAGTCATGAAAGTTTTCATCTTTTGCAAACACTGTTAAAAGATTTGTTTGAAGTTTTTCAAGATCCATATCAAAAACTTCAAGTACTGAAGTTGGTTGTATATCTTCTTTATTGTAAGTAAAAAGATATTTTACTTCTATTAATTTACCAGCATATTTTTTTAAGTTTCTACCAACAATTCTTACTTCATTTTCTATTTGAAGTTCATGAAAATCATCTGTAAATTTAAAATCTTGATAAGATAATTTTTCATTTTTAATTAAACCAATTGGGGCAGTACAAGGATTGTATAAAAAAACTGTACCAGCTACATTTTTACTTTTTTTCTTTAAAAGGGAGTTGAGTTCTTCTACAGTTATAGTTATATCTTCTTTATTTTCATCTTTGTATGGTATATAGATATATGACTTTATTAAGTATTCTAGCTCATGTTTCTCTTTGTATTTTCCAAAAAATTGCATCAGTTTCGTAATCCCCCTAGAGGTTCACCTGCAAGAAGATGAAAATGTATATGCCCAACCTCTTGACCACCATTGTCACCTATATTTGTTATAAGTCTATATCCATCACTTTTTACACCCAAAGTCAATGCTACTTCTTGTATAAAAGTGGTCATCTCTGCCATGATATTTGGAGTCATCTCATTAAATGATTGTAGATGAACTTTTGGGATGATTAAAGCATGTACTTTAGCTTGTGGATTTATATCTTCAAATGCTAAAAAATTAGCATCTTCAAGAATTGTTTTATTTGGTATTTCACCTTCTATTATTTTACAAAATATACACATATTTATTCCTTTTTTTAGCTAACTTTTTAGCCCAATCATGTATTCAGTTTTACTTAAGATTAAAGGAAATAGCTTTACTAGCAAAGTAGTTTTTATCTATTTTTAGATTATAATATATTAATATATGGTTCTTAATCTTTAAGTCACGCGTAATTTCTTTGTTAATCTTAAGTAAAACTGAATACATGATTGGGCTACTAGCTTTTTTGTATTTATAAGTATAACCAAACTATAATAAAATTTTGAGTATAATCGCAATATATTAGAGACCAAAATGAGATATAATACTATATAGGAGAAACATTTGAAAGAATGGATAGATAAAATCAACAGCAGTGATACTCTTGAAAATCTAGAGCAGTTAAGAGTTGATATATTAGGAAAAAAAGGTGTATTAACTTTAGAATTTGCTAAAATGAAAAGTGTACCAAACGAAGAAAAAAAAGCATTTGCACAAAATCTAAATCAACAAAAAACAGAAGTTTTAGAGACATTGGAGTCTCATAAAACAATCTTAATGGCAAAAGAGTTAGAGAAAGAGCTAGAATCTCAAAAGATAGATGTGACAAAATTTACTTCAAAAAATAGTAACGGTGCAATGCACCCAGTTTCAGATACTATGGAGCAAATTACAACATATTTTCAAAATCTGAATTTTAGTATAGAAGAGGGACCTTTAGTGGAGGATGATTTTCATAATTTTGAGGCATTAAATCTTCCTGCTTATCATCCTGCAAGAGATATGCAGGATACTTTTTATTGTAATGATGGTGCTGTTTTAAGAACACATACAAGTCCTGTACAAATAAGAACAATGATGTCAAAAAAACCACCTATTCGTATGATAGCACCAGGTGCTGTTTTTAGAAAAGATTTTGATATAACGCATACTCCAATGTTTCATCAAATAGAGGGTTTAGTTGTGGAGAAAGAGGGTGTAGTTTCATTTGCAAATTTAAAGTTTGTAATGGAAGAGTTTTTACACCATATGTTTGGTGATGTAGCTATTAGATTTAGACCATCATTTTTCCCTTTTACTGAACCATCAGCTGAAGTTGATATATCTTGTATTTTTTGTAAAGATGAAAAAACAGGTAAAAGCTGTGGATGTAGAGTTTGTTCTCATACAGGTTGGCTTGAAGTGTTAGGTTGTGGAATAGTGGATGAAAATGTATTTAAAGCTGTTGGATATGAAGATGTTAGTGGATATGCATTTGGTTTAGGGATTGAAAGATTTGCAATGTTGATACACAAAATAGGGGATTTAAGATCTCTATTTGAAAGCGATATTAGATTATTAGGACAGTTTAGATGATAATTACACGACAATGGATACAAGAATATATAGATATTTCAAAAATTAGTACAGAAACAATATGCAATGTTTTAAACTCTGTAGGTTTAGAAGTAGATAGTCATAAAAGAATTTTAATACCAAATGGTGTTGTTTTAGGATATGTAGAGGTTTGTGAAAAACATCCTGATGCAGATAAATTAAATGTTTGTCAAGTAAATATAGGTTCAAAAATTGAACAAATAGTTTGTGGAGCTAAAAATGTAAAAGCTGGTCAGTTTGTTGCTGTTTCAACTGTTGGTACTGTTTTATATGAAGGTCAAAGCAATCAATTAAAGATAAAAAAAGCAAAACTAAGAGGTGTTGAATCAAGTGGTATGATTTGTAGTTCAACAGAGATAGGACTACCAAAAATCAATGATGGTATTATGGAACTTGATGATTCTATAGGTGAACTTATTATTGGTAAAGAGTTAAATGAATACTCTTTAATAAATGATGAGATAATTGAGATAGAATTAACAGCAAACAGAGGTGATTGTTTAAGTATATATGGGGTTGCAAGAGAGCTTTGTACATATTTTGATGTTCCTTTTAAAAATATAGACCCTATAGTTGAAACGAACAATAAAGGTATAGGACAAGTATTTGATGTAAATTATGATACTAGTTGTGAATCAAATTTTATCTATAAAGCCGCAAATATTGAAAACTTTAAATTAAATATTGTTCAGATATTAAGAATAGCAACAGTAGAACAACTAAAAGAAACAGATATAGAAACAGCTGTTGCATACACAACGCATAGTTGTGGAGTACTTTTAAATGTTTATTCTAAAGATATAGCAAATTCTGAGGAAAATAATCTAATCACACTTAGTATTGAAAAAGATAAAGATGGTTTTGATACAGTAAGTGGTAAGATTCTTTTAAGTACAGTTGGTATAGATGCTGGTAAAATTGATAAGCTAAGCGATGAAGTTATAATTGAAGCTAGTTATACAAATCCAGAGATTTTAGCACAAAAAGTTTTTGATAAGAAAAGAAAAATTTCTGATGTTTACTACAGGTCTTCAAGAGGAAGTGAACCAAATTTGGAATTTGGTATTGATACTATAATCTCGTTGTTATCTAAAAATGGTGCAACTATTTACAATGGTAGTAAAAACTTTATAAATGAATCTGATGAAAATACTATAAATGTAAATAACAGTAAACTAAATGAGATAATAGGTCAAGATATACCACCAAGTCAAGTAAGCAAAATACTTACATCATTGGGTTTTTCAGTAAAACAAAATACACAAAATACTATAACGGTTACTATTCCAAAATTTAGACATGATATAAAAAATATTGCTGATATAACTGAAGAGATTGTTAGAATCATAGGTATAGATAAAATAGAATCAAAACCGTTACAAATAGAAGAATTAAATAATATAAATGATTCATCAAACAATTTAATTATAAAAAACAATATAAGAACAAAATCTGTAGTTAATGGTTTTTTCGAAACTACAACATATGTATTTACAAATAAAGAACAACTCAAACATTATAAATTTCCAACAGTATTAGTTAAAAAAGATATATTAAATCCTATTGTAAATGAGTTAAATACATTTAGAACTACACTTAGTTTAAATTTGATACAAGCAGTATCAAATAATACAAAACAGGGTTTTAAATCAATAGGATTATTTGAAATAGGTACAGTTTTTGATAAAAATAGAGATGAACATAAAAAAATAGGATATATATTTAGTGGTGAGAAAGAGTCACAATCAGTTTCAAATAAAGCAAAACCTAAAGATATTGATCTTTTTGAGTTTTCCCAAAAGATATCAAATGTAATAGGTGAATTTGAACTTGAAAATATGACTAAAATTTCAAATAAATTTATTCATCCATATCAATGTGCAAATATTATAAAAGATAATATAAATATTGGATCTGTTTATAAAGTACATCCAACTGTTACTTCTGATTTTGATATATCAAGTGAAACATTTTATGCAGAGATTGATTTTGATATGTTAAAAAATGAGACAATAATTGCTACAAATATATCTAAATTTCAATCTTCTAAAAGAGATTTAAGTATAATAGCTCCAAAATCATTAAAATATAGTCAGATAAAAAAAGTATTAAAATCATTGGATATTCAAGAGATAAAACAGTTTAATTTAGTTGATATTTACAGTGATGAAAAGCTTGGAGATAATGAAAGTTTAACAATTAAATTTATTTTACAATCTAATGAAAAAACAATGGAAGAGAATGAGATAAATAAAATCATGGAAACAATACTAGAGAGATTAGAAAAAGAGTTAAAAATAGGACTTAGATAATGAAAACTTTAAACATAGCAAAACTAGAAAAAACATTTGATATAACAATAAACAACATAGCATCAGATAAATCAATTTCTCATAGATGTGCTATGTTTAGTTTACTTAGTGATAAACCATCAACAATTAAAAATTATCTTCGAGCAGAAGATACTATGGACTCCTTAAGAATTGCACAAAAGTTAGGAGCTGTTATAGAAGATGATGGTAAAATCATAACCATAACACCACCTACAAAATTAACAGAGCCTGATGATATACTAGATTGTGGAAATGCAGGAACTGGTATGAGACTATATGCAGGACTCTTAGCAGGTATTGATGGTAGTTTTGTTTTAACAGGTGATAAGTATCTTAGAAGTAGACCTATGAAAAGAGTTGTAACTCCTCTAAGAAGTATAGGAGCTAAAATAGATGGTAGAGATGATGGAAACAAAGCACCATTGCATATAAGAGGTGGGAAACTTGATAGTTTTAAGTATCATAGTCCTATAGACTCAGCACAAGTTAAATCAGCTTTGATATTAGCAGCACTTCAAAGTAATAGTATCTGTTTTTATAAAGAAGATTTACTTAGTCGTGACCACACTGAAAGGATGTTAAGTGGTATGGGTGCCTCAATAGTTACCAATGAAGATGGTTACATAGAAGTTGAACCTTTAACTAAACCTTTAAATCCATTGGATATTACAGTACCAACTGATCCCTCAAGTGCATTCTTCTTTGCAGTTGCAGCTGCTATTGTACCAAATGCAAAAGTTACATTAAAAAATGTAACTTTAAATCCTACACGAATAGAAGCATATAAAATTTTAGAAAATATGGGTGCAAAAGTTACCTATGTAAAAATAGACGACTTATATGAACCAATAGGTGATATAATAGTTGAGAATTTTGAATTAAATGGTGTAACAGTTGATAAGAATATAGCTTGGTTAATAGATGAACTACCAGCACTTAGTATAGCTATGTCTATAGCAAATGGCAAAAGTAGAGTCAAAAATGCAGCTGAATTAAGAGTAAAAGAGAGTGATAGAATTACAGCAGTTGTAGAAAACTTAAAACTTTGTGGTATAACATATAAAGAGTTTGAAGATGGATATGAGATAACTGGTGGAGAAATGATAAAAAAAGCCACAATAAATTCTAAAGGTGATCATAGAATTGCTATGAGTTTTGCAATTGCAGGATTATTGAGTGGGATGGATATAGAAGATACACAGTGTATAGAAACATCATTTCCAAACTTTAAAGAGATATTGGATAGTTTAATCACCCCATAAACTCTTTGAAATAATGCCTTGTTATCTCT
>JAYEPD010000155.1:0-1609 GCA_034723675.1 Campylobacterota bacterium | reverse complement strand
TATAAACTTTGCTTCATATATAGAGTTTGGCTCAATTGGTGGCAATAACTTTAGAAAAGATTATAAGTGTTGTGTAAGATGTGTAAGTGACTATGAAGTTAAAACACCAACTAAAAAACTTGATACGAGGAGTCTCAATGAAGCTTAATAACTCTTTACTATATAAGTGGTTAAAAGGACTTCTTTTATTAAGTATTTCACCTAAAAAACTTTTAGTAGATAAACCAATATATAAAGATACCGACACAGGACTAACATGGCAAATAGAGCTAAACAACGAAGAGTTTTCTAAAGATGAAACTTTTACTTGGAAAGAATCTTTTAAATATGCAAAAAGATTAAATAGGCAAAAGTATGGAGGTATTGATACTTGGAGAGTACCAACTGTTGAAGAGTTATTTACTATTGCATCTAAAAAACCAATTAAAAATCCACATTTTGCTGATATAAGTAAAACTATATACACTCATATAAAAGAGCCTTTTTTAGACTCTATGAAGATGAGATATCAAGATTTTTGGACATCTACAGAACTTACTTATAATAACGATGAAGATATAGATGAAGAGTTTGAGAAAGAGTTAGATTATGCTTGTTATATAGAGTTTGAAAATTATGGTGCTAATTATTTTGATAAAGACTTAAAAAAATATGTAAGATGTGTAAGTGGATAATGCTATAGCTAAAAAAGAAAATAACACTGAATTTAAAACTCAACCACCTTTTTTATCTCGTTCTCTTCAAGTTATTTTTATGAAAGTTTCAAGTTTACTAAAAACCGTTTACAATGCTATGGGTTCTGACCAGCAGTGAGCGAAGAGAACTACCCCTAAAGGAAGATTTTGATTTTCATTAAAACTTCTTTTAGGATGTAAATTCGTATTTTATTTATGTATGCCATTGGGACATTTTCCATTGTTTCGCTGTGGTTATAAATTATAACACGATTGAATGTTTGCTATACTCTACATTCAAAACACTATTAAATAGGACGGCTTCCCTTATCCTAAACTTTATATACTTACAGTTTTTGCTACTATATTAATAGCTATATCTAAACAGATATAATAAAACCATATATAAAGGGTATCACTACTAAGATCTCTCTATAAGCGGGTATCTCCACCGACAATCGTACCACATTCCTGCCTCAGTCGGTGTATAGTTGGTCTATTTTGATTTTTACTTGTTCTCATCAAGTTGACTTTAGTTTTATACCGCTGGTTTTAAGTATACTCTCAAATTACATTTATAAGTTTACATACAACTACGCCAGCTTCACTTAGTATTCTTTTTTATTAGAAGATTTCGCTTCAAGTGCAGTCCTAAGCTCTACCGCATATCTATATTATTTTGACACTATTTTATCCTCAACACTTAAGTTGATTTTTTTAATTAAGATAACTTTGATTGTAAGTTGATATAATGTTAGTTCACTTTTTAATAGCTCTTCGGTCGCCAAACTTTGATAGGGCTATTAAATTTCCTCCTTTTAAAATACACTCTTTATGCTCCAACAATTAAATGGATAAATCATATATTTTTGTAATAATTTTAAGTGATTAAATTAGATTGTAGAATTGGTAGTCACACAATCTAAAATAAATAC
>JAYEPD010000154.1:0-1617 GCA_034723675.1 Campylobacterota bacterium | reverse complement strand
AATATATTTTAAACCTGATGAGATTTATTTTTACTTAACATATCCTGCATAGATAAGTAGCTATTTAAAGCCCCTACATATGCTCTAGCACTTGCAATCATAGTATCTAAACTCAATCCATGTCCTATCATAGCTGGATTATCATCGTTAAATGTAACTTGACATGTAACTTTAGCTAAGGCATCTTTCCCTTCACTAACTGCAACTACTTTATAATCAGCTAATTGACCATTGTATCCTGTGATTCTATCAATTGTTTTAAATATAGCATCCATAGCACCATCACCAATACCTGCATCTGTTATCTCTTTATCATTATGTTTTATAGTCACAACAGCAGATGGAAAACCTTTACTACAATCTGATATTTGAACTGCTGTTATCTCATATGTTTTGTTATGATTTAATTTTTCATCTGAAATAATCATACGAATATCATCATCAACAATCTCTTTTTTCTTATCACACAACAATTTAAATCTTTCAAATGCAGGATTTAATTCATCATCTTTTATATCTTCAAAACCTAACTGAACTAATCTATCTTTAAATGCAGCTCGACCTGAATGTTTACCTAAAACTATAGTATTATTTTTTTCAATACCTATATCTTCAGGTCTCATGATTTCATAAGTTTCTGCATTTTTTAACATACCATCTTGATGTATTCCACTTTCATGTGCAAATGCATTTTTACCAACTATAGCTTTGTTTGGTTGTGGTTCAATTCCTGTGATATTTGCTACCATTTTAGAAGCTCTATATATCTCTTTTGTGTTTATATTTGTAGTGTATCCACTAAACATATCTTGTCTAGTTTTCAATGCCATAACTATCTCTTCCATAGCAGCATTTCCAGCTCTCTCACCTAAACCATTTATAGTACACTCAACTTGTCTAGCACCAGCAGTTATACCTGCTAAAGTATTTGCAACCCCTAAACCTAAATCATTGTGGTTGTGTAATGATACAATTGCATCACTATTTATAGAGTCTATAAAATCTACCATAGTTTTTACCATATCGCCTATCTCACTTGGCAACCTATACCCAACAGTATCAGGTAAGTTAATAGTTGATGCCCCTGCTTCTATAACAGCTTGTGTGATCTCTTTCATAAAAGGTATCTCACTTCTTCCAGCATCTTCTAAAGAAAACTCAACATCATCTACAAATGTTCTTGCATAAGTTACAGCTTTTACAGCTCTTTTTATAACTTCATCAGAACTCATTTTTAACTTGTGTTGCATATGTATAGGACTTGTTGCTATAAAGGTATGTATCCTTTTCTTATTCGCTTTTACTACAGCTTCTCCTGCTGCTTTTATATCACCATCAACAGCTCTTGCTAATGAACAAATTGAACTGTTTTTTACAGTTTGTGCTATTTGAGATATAGCGTCAAAGTCTCCAGGACTTGCAGCTGCAAATCCAGCTTCTATAACATCTACTCTTAATCTTTCTAATTGTTGAGCTATTTGTATCTTTTCACTTGTATTCATAGAAGCACCTGGGCTTTGTTCACCATCTCTTAGCGTTGTATCAAATATTATTATGTTTTTATTTTCTTGTGTATCCATTGTATTTACCTTTTAATAATTGTATTATGTTGTTAAA
>JAYEPD010000153.1:0-8230 GCA_034723675.1 Campylobacterota bacterium | reverse complement strand
AAAAATAATTGCTAATGCCTGTTCTTTATCATTGTAATAATCTTTACTTTTAAGTGAAGCTTTTAAAATACTTTCATTAAAAAGTTTTGTTTTTTTAAGAATACTTATATCATGCCTGACTGCATTTGCAACATATTCTGTATCGTTATGAAATTTTTCACATAGATTATCAAAACATCCAAGTCTACTAACAAATCTTTTATCAGATAATAAATTTTGATCAATAAGTTTTAAAATATGTTGTTTTAATTCAAAGTCATACAATAAATTCATAATATCAATTATAAAGTATTTATTTCTCTTTAAATTTGTTGCAAATTCAAGATTTAGTATATTTCTAGTTGTTGCCATAAGTGCTATCTCATGATCAATTTTAAATGAATCAGGCATATATTGAAGTATTGGTGGATTTGTATTGTTATCTTTATTGTACTCTTTTTCTTTACTAACTGTATCAATAGCTAATTGTCTACTTGCTTGAAGTTCTTTAGAGATAAAAAGATAAGTACGATTGTATTTAGCAATAGCCATTTTTGCAAATTCAAAATCTTTTAAAAGGTTAGGGTGTACATTTTTAAGTATATCATCTCCTAAATTATATTTTTGTATTTGGTGATTCCACATATCTCTTTTTGCTTGATTATAATCTGATACAAAATCAGAAGTTATTCCTAGTAGTTGTATTATAATATTCTTATTTGTAAAATAAGAAGGATCAATAGCTTGTAATAGTAGTTTTTTATTTTGCCAATATTTTACATTTTTAAATATTTGTTCAATAATATCTTTCAATTTAATTCCTTAAAAAAAATTATATTATTATAGCATATATTTTTTAATTGTAATAAATTTATCGACTATTAAGTGTTTAACAAATTGTTTATTAATATGATTTGTATTTAAATGATCAGATACAATTTTAAATATAAATATATTATCATTACTTATATATTTCATAGATAAATCCAAAAAATATATTCCTTCCATATCAAATAAAGATACTCTATTAACAGTATTAGTATTAGTTATAGTATTTTTGGTTATTAAATTCATATATTTTATATCAGTAATTGTTTTATTTGTTATAAAAATATCTCCAATTTTTATATCCTTATTATTGCATCCAGCAATTCCAATATTAAATGCTTTTTTAATAGTGTAATTATTAAAAATAAATTTTATATTTTTTAATGTATTTTCTTTACCTATACCAGATATGCAAAGTATAAAATAATCATTTTTATAAATTTTTGGAGTTGAACTTATCTTTTTAAGTTTAAATCTTTCAATGAAAATTTGAGCTTCACATAAAAGTGCAGTATGAATTAAAACCATATAATAAGCTAAATATTAAAGTATTTAGCTTCACTATTTGGTACAACTATAGCTACTGTACTTTGTTCTGGGTGAATTTGAAAGGTTTCACTCAACTCTACTCCAAACTCTTCGGGATTTAAAAGATCAAAAATTTGTCTATTCATAGCCAAATCAGGACAAGCTGCATATCCTGGAGAATATCTACACCCTTGGTACCCTTTCATAACGACATCTTTTAAAGTGGGCTTTTCATTACTGGCTATATTTAGATCAAGTCTTATTTGTTTGTGTACAACTTCTGCTAGTGCTTCAGCTAATTCTACACCTAGTCCATGTACATTATAGTATTTAGCAAATTCACCTTTATCATAAATCTCTTTTTCAAAGTCTGTAATTTTTAGACCTGAACTAACAAATGTAAACCCAACTACATCAAACTGATCTTTTTCATAAGAGTTAAAATAATCAGCCAAACATCTATGTGGAGATTTTCCTTGTCTTGGAAAATCAAATTTTGCTATAATATTTTCTTTTTCATTATCATAAATTTCTAAAATAGTATCATTGGATTTACATGGAAAATATCCATAAAGAACTATAGGATCAAATACATTTTTATCTAAAAACTCTTCTTTTAGTGACTCATAAATAGATTGAACAACATTTTTTTCATGTTCTCTAAATTCCTCTGGAGTCATTTTCCCTTTTTTGTATCCCCATCTTTGTCTAAATAGAACTCTATGATTTATCCACTGAAATGCTAAACTTGGATCAAAATCTTTTGACATATCTCTTCTTCCCCAAAATGGTGGAGTAAAGTTATGTTTATTTTCTAAAAGTAGTGGTGTATGAATATCACTATTAAACTCAATCTTTTCTTCTTTTTCAATAGAATCATCAACAACAACTAAATCTGCTGCCATAGCAGTATCTAAAGCATCTCCTGTTTCTAGTTGTTTTTCTATTCTTTGCATTGCTATAACACCATCAAAAGCATCTCTTGCATAAAATATTGGTCCATCATAAATAGGTCTACAAAAATCATCAACAAATGCTTTTGTAAGAGCAGCACCACCAAGCATAACTGGTAATTTTATATTTTGTTCTTGAAGAACTTCAAGATTGGCTTTCATCTCATTTGTAGATTTTACAAGTAGTCCACTCATCCCTATTGCATTTGCATTGTGTTTTTTTGCTTCACTTATAAAGCTTTCTATGTTTGCTTTTATCCCTATATTTACTACTTTAAAACCGTTGTTTGAAAGTATGATATCTACTAGGTTTTTTCCCACATCATGTACATCACCTTTTACTGTTCCTAGTACAAGTGTTGTTTCAGATTCTTTTTGGATTTTTGGTAAATAGGGATTGAGTTGATCTACCGTTGCTTTCATAGTCTCTGCACTTTGTAGTACAAAAGGAAGTTGCATGATACCATCTCCAAAAAGTAGACCAATCTCTTTCATACCATCAATAAGCCACTCATTTACAATAATCTCTGGTGCTATTTCATCTTTTAGCGTTAAAGCTAATGGAATAAGTCTCTCCTTATCTCCATCTTTAAGTAGTTGGATAACTTTCTCTTTTGGTGTTAGTTTTTCATACTCTTCATCAGTTTGTTGCTCAACCGCTTCAACTTCACTAAAATGTTCTATAAAGGCAAATAGAGGGTCACCATCAACTCTGTTGTTAAAAAGTAAATCTTCACATGCTTTTAAATCTTCTTTACTCATTTTATTAATAGGTATTAGATGTTTTACATTTACAATTGCAGAACTAAGTCCAGCTTCAACACAGTAGTGCAAGAAAACACTATTTAGATATACTCTTGCATGTGTATTTAACCCAAAAGATATATTTGATAGACCTAGAGTTGTACTTATCTCTGGATGCATTGAAGTAAACTCTTTTATAGCTTCTATAGTTTCAATTCCAGCAGTATGATACTCCTCATCTCCACTACCAATAGTAAATACAAGCATATCAAATACTAAATCTTCAGGATTTAGTCCATGATGATTTACTGCTCTTTGATAAATTCTTTGGGCAATTCTTACTTTGTCATCTTTTGTTTTTGCCATAGCAACTTCATCAATTACTAGACATACTAAACTTGTACCAAATTTTTTCGCTAAAGCACATATCTCATCAAATCTTTCAATACCATCTTCAAGGTTTACTGAATTTAGTATAGGCTTACCACCAATAAGTTTTAGTGCTTTTTCTAAAGCTGGTATTTGTGTTGAGTCTGGCATAAGAGGTAAAGATATTTTTTGTGCATACAGTGATACCACTTGATCCATATCTTTTGTTTCATCACGACCAGCAAAGCCAACACTTACATCTATAATATGTGCACCAGCTCGTACCTGTTGTTGTCCAACAGTTAGTGTTCCCTCA
Source organism: Campylobacterota bacterium (assembly GCA_034723675.1). Taxonomy (GTDB): domain Bacteria; phylum Campylobacterota; class Campylobacteria; order Campylobacterales; family Arcobacteraceae; genus JAIOSF01. Next base: position 4,513 of record JAYEPD010000153.1, on the reverse strand, counting down.
AAATCTTCTGCTTTTAGTAGTTCTCTAAATGCTTTAGATCCAGTTGCATTACTTCTTTCACCTATTAAAAGTGGTGATGGTGATTGTTTTAATTCTACTGTTTGAAACAATGAAGCTAAACTTGTAGGGTGGTTACCTGTTGGTTTTTTTGGCTGTATATTTTGTACTGTATCAACTAAAGCTTTTATATGCTGAGGAGTTGTACCGCAACAACCACCAAGAAAACTTACACCATCAAAGTCTAAAAATGTTTTTTGAATAGTTGCAAATTCATCTGGTCCCATAGGATAAAAAGTATAACCACCTTTGTTTTGAGGAAGCCCTGCATTTGCATGAATAGAGAGATATTTATTACTATGCTCACTTAATACTTCAAGATGTTTTTTTACTTGTTCTGGTCCTGTACCACAGTTAAATCCAAGAGATAAAACATCAAATGGTTCTAAAATAGTGGTAATAGTTTGTGCATCTGTTCCAATAAGCATACTTCCACTTAACTCTATAGTTACACTTACCATTATTGGTATTTGAGGTGCAGTGTCATTTAAGGCATGAATAGCAGCTTTTATTTGTAATGGATCTTGACAAGTTTCAAGTAAAAATATATCAGCACCACCGTCAACTAAACCTATTGCTGTTTCTTTGTATCCATCATACATAGTATCATAATCAATATGTCCAAGACTTGGAAGTTTAGTTCCTGGTCCAATAGAAGCTAAAACAAATCGTGGTTTATCTGCTGTGCTATATTTATCACATATTTTTTTTACATGTTCACAACCAAGTTTTGAAAGCTCATAACATCTTTCGCCCATATTATACTCATCAAGTACCCATGGCATAGTTCCAAAAGTATTTGTTTTGATAAGATCTGCACCTGAGAGGGCATATGCATTATGGATCTTTTCTAAAATCTCTGGAGCAGTTGCATTTAAAAGTTCATTACAACCCTCTTGATCTACACCTTTGTCATCTATCCAAGCTTCTGCAGGCACTCCATATGTTTGCAGTTGGGTTCCCATTGCCCCATCAATAATTAGTGCTCTTTTTTCTATTAGTTTTAGTATCTGTTTTTTTATCATATTTTAACTTGTAAACTTTACAAGTATCATCCCCGCAAATTTTTCTTTTGTATAAAATTCAACTCTATAAGTTGAGCCATTTTTATCGATAGAATAATGTTTCATCATTTTTTGACGACTTATTTTAGTATTTGTTTCTTTTTTTGTTTTATTTGTAAATCCTATAACATTAACCCTATAATCATCTATGGGATATACTTTAAAAGTATCTTTTACAGTTATTAATGAACCAAATTCTATCTCTTTATCTTTTGAATCAACATTTAATTTAACAGATTTTTGTTCATTGGCATGATCTATATAATCAGCTTTTAATCTTGCTAATCTTCTATTACCATAATATATTGTATATTCATTTTCTTTTTTAACAATACTCATAAGTGGATTACTTGGTATAAAATCAATTTTACCATCTTTTGTAATTGGAAAATATTTTAATATATTTCTTACTTGAGATAAAGGTAGTTTTATTTTATTGTTGTACAAAGAGATTTCAATGTCATTTTCAATAATATTTTTCACTACTTTATCATCAAGATTGAACTTTCTTTTATATTCTATACCCATAATATCCATATATTTTTCTAATGCTAAAAGGTGATAATAAATTCTTTTATGTGTAGGTAGATTTTTACTAGCTTCATTTCCAAAAGCAGCTTTTCCTTGGTTGATAGCATAATAGGTTAATGTTTTTTCCATCTCTTTATCACCTTCAATTGTTCTTGTATTATGTAGGTGATAAACATCTTCTTTATTGATCAAAAATTTATTTACATGATTTACTACTTGATTTGAAATTTTAAATAAATCAGAGTATTTTTCTGTTTTTATATTTTCTTGATCTATGATTGAACACTGTCCCCATTTGTAAGGAGAGTGTAACTTATCTATATAAGTTGGTCTATAAAAACCACTTCCATCGTGTAGATTTACTATGAGTTTTACATCTTCGTGTTTTATATAGCTTTTGATTCTTTGAATAGATTCATATTCTGGATCATTTGGTGAAAGTCCTGCAAATTTTCTATTCATATCTCCATATGGTCCACGACTTCTCTTTATGATACTATAAAAATTTAGATTTGGTACAATCCAAACAGAACCTTTAGTTATATCATAATGTGTAGCAATTAGTGATGCTGCCATAAATCCACCTGGTTCATCACCTTGTATTCCACCTACTATTAGCAAAGTATTGTTATCTTTATATCCTTTTTTGATGATGTCAAAGTCAAAATTTTTAATAGTTTTTTTTGTTGCAATACTACTTGTTCTTTTTAATTCTTGTTTTGGATAAAATTCTAATTCAGGTTCTTTTTCTACTGTAATCTCTTTTTTTATAAGCTGTTTTTCAACTTTAATTTCAGGTTGTTCTAATACTTCCTTCTTTTCTACAACTTCTATTTTTGTATCAATCTCTTTTTTTGAAATATTTTGTATTGGTTTTAAATTTTTTTCATTATTTATACTTGTGTTTGATGGAGAAATTTTATCATTACATCCCATAAATAAAATTGCTAAAGCTAGTAAAGTGATAAGTTTTTTCATATTATATAACCTTCACATGCCATGGCTCAAATCGTACACCATCTTTATTGTTAATTGTATATCGAATACTTACATACTCTAGTTTTGTCATCTCTTGAAACTCTTTTGTTTGTGCAAATTCTGCAGTGAAGTTTCTATTCCCCCAACCTTTTTTCCCAATATCAAAATCACTAATAGCATGATAAGTATAAGCAGGTGGTGCTATAACTGTTGAAGCTTTTGATAAATTTCCATTGAGACTTTTTACTTTTGAAATATATAAACTTAGTTGTTTTATAACATTTCTTATTCCTGATGTTAATATAAGGTTATCTCCAACATCTTTGAGGATTCTATTGTAGTCATCTAAAGGTTTCCCTTTAAATACATAGTGTCCTGAACGAGATATTTTTTCTATATCTTTTGTTGAAATTGTTTGAGAGATATTCTGTACAGTTTTATCTCCATAAAAACCAAAGTTTGAAGGTTCACTATAAAAAAGCTTTTCTATAAGTGATATCTCTTCTTTTGTAAATTTTCCAATTGCTGAGTAGTTTCTAGCATAATACAATGCTTGATCTAGTCCAATGATATTTAAGTTTGCAAAACCTATAAATCTTCTTAATCGTTTGAGTCTATTATCTAAAGTGTATAATATTTTTAAATCATTAAGATGTAAATTAACATCTTGATTAATAGATATATAATCTTTTGCAAATACAGGTGTTAGTGCTGATAATAATAAAAAGTTTCTTCTATTCATAGAAGCGATTATACACTATTTTAGCTTTATTGTTAAATCGTTATAAAAAGTATCTAAATCTTTTAAGTTTAGTACAGATTCTCTTTGTTTTTTTCCCCAAGTTGGTTCTGGGAAAAAACTATCATTTTTAAATCGTGCTTGAATATGAAAATGAACATGTGGAACATAGTTCCCAAACGAAGAGATATTGATTTTATCTGGCATAAAATATTCCAACATCTCTTTCTCTATTATATTAAGAACTCTTAATATTTCCATTTGTATCTTTTGTGAGCATTGGCTAAACTCTTTTATGGGTTCTTGTGTAAATATCTTTAACCAAGGTATCTCAAATTCTTCTATCTCTATTTTTATAAGTTTATTTTCATATATAACATTTTCCATTTAAACTACCATCTTTATATGTTCATGAGCACCTAGAAGTTTATATATCTCTTTTCTATCTGCTTCATTATGAACCATTGTATCTAATGTATAACTTCTAAACTTCCCTTTGTTGCTTACTTTTGAAGGCTTAATACCATGTTTTCTCTCTTCTAGTACTTCTTTTATGATACAGTTTATATCTTGTTCACATCTTACTACAACTTTATATTCCCAACTGCATGGGTAATCTAACTCTAATTTGTGTTGACTTAAATCTATCATAACTTTATATCCTCTCTATTAAAATCTCCATTTTTACCACCACTTTTGTGTTCTAATTGTACATCACTTATAATCATCCCTTTATCAATTGCTTTTACCATATCATAAATTGTAAGAAGACCAATAGATACACCTGTAAGTGCTTCCATCTCGACACCTGTTTGACCTTTTAGTTTAGTTGTAACGGTTAGTTTAAAACCAGGTAAATCACATAATTCTTCTACATCACAGTTTATACCACTAAGTAAAAGAGGATGACACATAGGTATAAGTTCTGGTGTTTTTTTGGTACCCATGATAGCTGCTATTACAGCTGTTTGTATCACTGGACCTTTTTTGTTATTGTTTGATACTACATTATTAAAAGCATCTTGTGACATAGTTATGATACCACTTGCAACTGCAACTCTTGTAGTCTCTTCTTTTGGGGATACATCAACCATTTTAGGTCTATCATTTTCATCTAAATGTGTTAAGTTCATTGTTGTCCTAT
>JAYEPD010000152.1:3586-8247 GCA_034723675.1 Campylobacterota bacterium | reverse complement strand
AAAACAGTTATTTGTAGGGAAAGCTAAATTTATAGATGATGAGCATATTGCTTTTAATACACTTGGAAATGAGATGTATCTTTATAACTATAAAACTAAAAAAACTCTTTGGAAAATTGATGTAAAACCTGAAGATGCAACATTTAACTCAACTTTTGCAGACTTTGCTTTAAATGAAACTAGAGATACAGCTGTTGTCGCTGATGAAAGTGGTGACTTAAAAATAGTAGATATTAAAAAAGCAAAAGTTATAAAAGTATTAGCTGCTCGTAATTTAGATAAAGTGTTTAAAGTTGATTTTAAAAATGATAAAATTATAACAGCAGGTCAAGATGGTAGATGCGTAGTTTATGATTTAAATAACAATAATGACTATTTTTTAAGAGAAAAGCATTGGTTTTTAATATATGGTGCAGGATTGTCTCCTAGTGGAAAATTTGGAGCATTTTCAAGTGATGAGAATAATAATGTAACAGTATTTAATACAAAAACAAAAGAGAAGCTTTTTAAACTTACGCAAAATTTGATGACTTTATCATCAATATTATTTATAAGTGAAAGTGAACTGTTTGTTACTACAGATTCTGTAAAATTTAACTACTATAATTTAAAGGATAAATAATGGAATATAATCAAGCTGAGTTTTTATTTGAGACAGATGTACCCGAAGATGAACTTATTGTTTCAAGAACAGACTTAAAAGGTATCATTACATATGCAAATGATACATTTCAACAAATAAGTGGTTTTACAAAAGATGAACTCATAGGGAAGAATCATAATATTGTGAGACATCCTGATATGCCAGAAGTTGTTTTTTCTGATTTATGGAAGATTATAAAAGATGATAAAAAGTGGAATGGAAATGTTAAAAATATTCGAAAAGACAAAGGGTACTATTGGGTAAATGCAACTATATCTGGAGTATATAAAGATGATATTTTAGTGGAGTATAAGTCTGTAAGAGTTCCTATATCAAATGAAGAAAAGCTGAAGTCTCAAAAAGAGTATGACCAGTTAAAAATAAAAAATAATGAAAAACAAAGACACATAGTCTATAAATAATATAGTTAATAAGAGAAGGAAAATAATATGAATATTTCAAGTGTAGTAGTACAAACAGTTCCAAAGTTTTTAGATGAAGTTGTAACGGCTTTAAAAAACAGTGATGCTTGTGATTATCATCTTCATGATGAAAAAGGTAGAATTATTATCACTATAGAAGGTGAAGATGTATCCCAAGAGTTAAAAAAGATGAAAGTTATTGAGATGATTCCTCATGTAATAAGTGCTGAGATGCAGATGGCTTATAGTGAAGATGAACTAGAAGCAAATATGCAAAAACTTGAAAATGCAGATGTAGTACCAAAGATGTTAAATGATGAAGATATTGATCCTAGAGATATTGTGTATCGAGGTGATTTAAAAAAGAAAGATTTAGAAGGTTTTGCTAAAACTTTTGATGATGTTTAAATTATTTATTAGATAATGGACTAGTCATAAACAGAGTCCATATCTAACTCATCTATCTCTAAGTCCGGTATATTCTCTAGTGAGTCTTTACTTACTTCAGAACCTTTAAAGTCATAGTTTTGATAATTGTAAAATGTTTGTTCAATGGCATATTTTTTCTCTTTTTCCATCTCTATTTCAATCTGTTTTTCTATTATTTCTTCTTGTGTTCTTTCTCCTACACTATTATTAGAGTATAAAAATGTAGTAATTATTATAGTAAATATTAATTCTTTCACTTATTATAAGTCCTGCTCTATAATCTCTTTAAATCTATTGAAATATACATCTTTAACTTTATCCATATTTCTATATAAACTATTTACTAAAAGTACATCTCCACCAGTTTTACCGATACATCCATAACTAATACCAATTTTTGCACTTAGGTCATTAAAAGCTTGGATATTTTCTGGTTTTACTTCAATAATAGCTCTACTTAAAGATTCTGAGAATATATCTCTTTCATTTTCAAATGAAACATTTACTTCACAACCCATATCTGCAACAGCACACATTTTTGCTAATGCTATTGCGATACCACCTACATTTACATCTTTTGCAGATTCTAAAAGTCCTAGTTTATTTGCTTCAATTATAGTTTCCCAAAGCATCAACTCAGCTTCAAAATCAACACCAGGATGCTCACCAGCAATTTGACCTTCAATCTCTTTAAGGTATAAACTTCCACCAAATTCACTATATGATTCACCAACTAAACAGATGTAGTTACCTTCATTTGTAAACGATGAACCTAAAACTTTATTCATATCATCATTTAAACCAACAGTTGCAATACTTGGTGTTGGGAATACGCCCACTCCATTAGTTTCATTATAAAGAGACACATTACCACCAATTACTGGAGTGTTTAACTCTTTACAAGCTTTTTTTATCCCTTCACAAGCATATTTAAACTGCCACATAACTTCTGGATTTTCTGGGTTACCAAAGTTTAGACAATCTGTAATAGCCAATGGTCTAGCACCTGTCATAGCAACATTTCTACCAGCTTCCATAACAGCAGCAGCACTTCCAAGCTCGGGATCTACATAACAAAGTCTTGTATTACAATCAGCACTCATAGCAACAGCTTTTCCTGTCTCTTTGATTCTAACAACAGAACCATCTAAAGAACCTGGACCTTTTATAGTATTTGTTTGTACCATTGAGTCATATTGATTGTAGATAAATGATTTATCAACAACCTCTAAACTTTTCCATAAAATATCAAAAGTATCTGTCATACTTAAGTTTTTTTCCATTTTAATATCTTCGATAGTCTCTAAATAAGCAGGCTTTGCTACAGGTCTATCTAAAACTGGTGCTTCTTCTGAAAGTGGTTGAATAGGAATGTCCGCAACTAAATCACCGTGCCAATATAATTCCATATTTCCTGTATCTGTAACTTCACCTATAACAGCAACGCTTAGTTCCCATTTTTCAAATATATCTATAACTGCTTGTTCACAACCTTTCTTAGCACAGATAAGCATTCTTTCTTGAGATTCTGAAAGCATAAAATCATAAGGTGTCATATTTTCTTCTCTTGCAGGAACTTTATCTAAATCCATTTTCATACCACTTCCACTTCGTCCAGCCATCTCAAAAGATGATGAAGTAAGTCCTGCAGCTCCCATATCTTGAATACCAATGATTAAATCTTCTTTAAAAAGTTCAAGACAAGCTTCAAGTAAGAGCTTTTCTGTAAAAGGATCTCCAACTTGAACTGTTGGTCTTTTTGATTCACTATCCTCATCAAAAGCTGCACTACTCATAACAGCACCACCTAGACCATCTCGTCCTGTTTTAGATCCTACATACATTACAGGATTTCCAACACCTTCAGCAAGTCCAAGAAAAATTTCATCTGATTTTGCAAGTCCTAATGTAAAAGCATTTACAAGGTTATTTCCAGCATAACACTCTTCAAAACCAACTTGTCCACCAATAGTAGGAACCCCCATACAGTTACCATAACCACCAATACCATCAACAACACCTCTTAAAAGAAATCTATGTTTTTTAGCAGTTTCACTGTTGCCCTCTATTGAAGCAAATTGAATCATATTCATATTTGCAATAGGTCGTGCACCCATTGTAAACACATCTCGCAAAATTCCACCAACACCAGTTGCAGCACCTTGATATGGTTCTATAAAACTTGGATGATTGTGTGATTCCATCTTAAATACAGCAGCATATCCATCACCTATATCAATAACCCCAGCATTTTCCCCTGGTCCTTGTATAACCCATGGAGCTTTAGTTGGAAAACCATTTAGGTATTTTTTACTTGATTTATAACTACAGTGTTCAGACCACATAGCAGATATAACACCTATCTCTGTATAATTTGGTTCACGACCAAGCATATTTAGTACTATATCGTACTCATCTTTTGTCATCGAATGTGCAAGTGCTATTTCTAATGGAGTTTGTTCAGACATATTTATCTACCTTTTAAAGTATTTGTAATTTTAGGGATTTTATCTAAAAGTTGGTTAGTTATAGCTAAACATATTTTTATCTAGCATTTACCAACTATTTTGTATAATCAATTAAAAAGGTTTATATATGTTCGACATAATCTCAGATAGTAGTACTAGAATAAAAACAGGAATAGCTTTAATAATTGCTCTATTGCTCATAGGATTTATAGATTCTATTTTTATAACTTGGGTTTTATTTGGTGGATTGATGTTAGTAGCTCTTTATGAGGCTATGAATCTTTTTGATATCAATGATGATAAAATCTATTTTTATGCTTTGATTATGTGGATAGTGGCATATTTTTATCCTAAGCCTGAAGATTTGATATTTATAGTTGGTATAGTTTTTACCTCAATTCTAGCTTATACAAAAGAGTTCAATACAAGACTTTTTTTACCTTTGATGTACCCAATGGCATCTTATCTTTTTCTTTTTTCACTTTATTTGGGATTTGGAATGGAAACACTTTTATGGTTACTTGTAGTTGTAGCAGGTGCTGATGTTGGTGCTTATTTTGTAGGTAAAAGTATAGGTGCTACAAAATTTTGTGCTACAAGCCCAAACAAAACTTTAGAGGGAGTTGCAGGTGGTATAATCACTGCTGCTATTTTAGGGGTAACATTTTCACCTGATATTGTTGGTTTTTGGGCTGGATT
>JAYEPD010000152.1:0-3486 GCA_034723675.1 Campylobacterota bacterium | reverse complement strand
TATAGCAAAACGATTTAATCTTGATGTTGAAGTTATGGTTGCTGGTTTTAATATATCTCTTTTAAATGAACAACTTAAAAACTTCAATCCAAAAGTGGTAGTTGTAGCATTAAGTGATGATATCAAAAAAGTAAATCATCCAAATGTAAAATCAGGAAGTTATGCAATACTTGAAGCTATAGAAAATGCAACTTCAAATCTTGTGGTTAATGCACTTGTTGGATTTGTAGGACTAGCACCAACTTTAAAAGCTATAGAGTGTGATAAAAAAATAGCTCTTGCAAACAAAGAGAGTCTAGTAGTAGCAGGTAAATTTATAAATACTTCAAAAATAACTCCAATAGACAGTGAACATTTTGGACTTTGGTACTTACAAGATGAAACTAAAAAAATAGATAGTTTGACGATAACTGCTTCAGGGGGTAGTTTTAGAGATACACCACTAAATCAACTTAAAAATGTAACAGTAAAAGAAGCTCTTAATCATCCAAATTGGGCAATGGGAAGTAAGATAACTATTGATAGTGCAACTATGACAAATAAACTTTTTGAGCTTATTGAAGCTAGATGGCTTTTTGATACAACCTCTTGTGATGCAATAATTGAACCAAAGTCAATAATCCATGCGATGGTAAACTTCAAAGATGGAAGTACAACAGCTCATATAGCAGATGCAAATATGCAACTACCAATAGCATATGCAGTTTTAGAAAAAGTTGAAGAACAGATATTGAAACCTATTGATTTTTTAGCTTTACAAAATCTTGAATTTAAGAAAATAGAGAGTTCAAGGTATCCCATATGGGAGATCAAAGATGAACTTCTACACAATGAAAACTTAGGTGTAGTTTTAAATGCAGCAAATGAGACAGGTGTAAAAAAGTTTTTAGATGGAGATATCTCTTTTTTAGATATATCTAAACTCTCTTTAAAAGCAATTAATCATTTTCATAAAACAAAACTTAATAATATAGATGATATATTTCATATAGATAAAGAGGTTAGGAGTTTTTGCAATGGGTGATATGATGATACCATTTATAATGTTACTTATGATAACTATAGCACTTATTTTAGAGAGAAAATATCATGAAGATAAAATCTCACAAGAGTATGATGAGAAATTTGAAACATGGAAGAGATTAAATCCAACATCAAAAGAAACAGTAAAATGTAAAGAGTTAGTTGGTTTGGTTTTCAAAGAAGATGATAAGCTAAATATAGAAGTTTTAGATAAAAAAATCATAGATAAACTTGAACGAAAAAAATATACTATAAAAGGATAATTTCATGAAAATATTCACACTTTTATTATTGCTTATCTCTTTACTTTTCTCAAGTAAACTTACCAAAAGTGGTAACTATGTAATAGATGATAAAAATAAACTTATGTGGCAAGATAATATGGACAATGTAAAAGTTATAGTTACTTATGAAACAGCAAAAGATTATTGTGGTAAATTAGTTTTAGGTGGTTTTAGAAATTGGAGAGTTCCAACCGTGGATGAGTATAAATCAATCATAGATAAAACTAGAAAAGATGAGATTATGATAAATAGAAAATTTAAATATATCTTACCTGAGGGGTATTGGACTGCTGATGATACATGGAGAAACTTTGGTTTGTGGGCGTATTATATTTACTTTAAAAGTGGTACTGCATACTATGAAAACAGAACATATCCAAAACTTGTAAGATGTGTAAGAAGTTTGAAATAATGTCAAATAGTAAAAAAAGAGTTCTTATCCTTCATGGATGGGGTGGAAGTTATGAACCTCATTGGCAATGGTGGTTATCAAACAAACTTAAAGATAATGGATATGAGGTGTCATTTCCAAAACTACCAAATGAAGATTTTCCAATATTTCAAGAGTGGCTATCATTTTTAAAAGATGAATTTGATAGATTTAAACCTGATGTTGTAGTTTGTCATAGTTTAGCAAATATTTTATGGTTTCATTTTGTAGAAAATTATGATATAAAAAGTATAGAAAAACTTATGCTAGTATCTCCTGTAAGAGAAAACTGTGATATTGAAGAGTTAAAAACATTTTTTCCATATCCAAAACCTACTAACTTAAAAGCAAAAGAGATCATAATGGTTGGGAGTGACAATGATAAATATCTTTCAAAATCAGAAGCTATTAAGTTACAAAGTGATTTAAATATAGGTTTAAAAATACTTGAAAATGCAGGACATATAAATAGTGATAGTGGTTATGGTGAACTTACATGTGCATTTGATTGGATAAAAGAGAGATAGATTAATACCTATCTTTTTCTAGCAACCACCGCCACATTTGTTATCAGTAAAATCTGTTTGCTGCTTAGTCCCTTCTTTGTAAGTAAATACCATTTTAGCAGTTCCATCAATTAAATCTTCAATAGTATAATCATAGTTAGCTTCTATTTTTGGAAATAACCCTGATGGTGCATGATGATTTATCATCACTAGTTGTCCATCTTTTGGTAAGGCTTCTAATCCTGCCATTGCATTTACCATAGGATGACCTGAACCATCGCTTGTGTCAAAATAGTATGTTGTTATTTCATTTTCTTTGTAAGTATAAAAATTCGTTGTTGCACCTTGTATCTCTATTTTTATTGCATCATTTGGTAGTTGATTCATTTTAATCCCTATATAATATAAATTTTTTTAATTATAGTAAAACTATGATATGATTTTGTTGATTTATATCAATGAAATAATTAAAAAATATAAGTACACTTCATCTTTAAAAAATAGAAGGATTAATATATGAGTATGTTTTGTTATCAATGTGAGATGAGTACACCAAATGGTTGTGGAAGTACAGGTGCTGTAGTAGGTACATGTGGAAAAGATGAGAACCTTGCAAGATTGCAAGATACTATGATCTTTGGATTAAAAGGTTTAGCTGCATATAGAGAGCACTTAAATGAATTAGCACCAACGCAAACAAAATATGTAGATGATATTATGAGTGAAACTCTATATTTTACACTTACAAATGTAAACTTCAACTTTGAAGACCACATAAAACAACTTATGAAAGTTGGAAGTGCTGGAGTTGAAGTGATGGATAAGTTATCAAATGCACACACAGATAAATTTGGTATCCCTACACCTGTAACTGTTTCTCAAAATCAAGTAGAGGGTAAAGCTATACTTGTTAGTGGTCACAATTTAGAGATGTTTGAAGCTCTTTTGGAAGCTACAAAAGATAAAGATATAAATGTCTATACTCATTCTGAGATGTTACCAGCCCATGGTTATCCAGAACTTAAAAAGTACCCACACCTAAAAGGAAATATAGGAAAAGCTTGGTTTGATCAAGTTGATTTAATGAAAAAATTCAATGGTACATTTGTAGTAAACACAAACTGTATTGTTCCACCTAAAAAGAATGCTGATTATATAGATAGAGTATTTACATATAAAATTGTTGGAATTGAAGGTGGTACACCAATAGTTGATAATAACTTTGATGAGTTGATTGAAAAAA
>JAYEPD010000151.1:0-1628 GCA_034723675.1 Campylobacterota bacterium | reverse complement strand
AATATGTTCAGATGGATGCAGTAAGTAGTAAAGAAGCACAAAAAGATTTAGAGTTCTTTTTTAATATCTTAAAACAAAATAATTCAAAAAGTATAGGTGGTAAATTACCTGATGATGGGTTTTATTATTAAGTATAAGAATTCTATTAAATAAATTTATCTATATTTATACTAAATAAAAATAAGCCCAATAAAATAATCAAAAAAGCACCAAGTATTTCAAAATAAAAACCTTTTGTTTCAAATAATTGTGTTGCTTTTTTTCTAAATAAAACTACAACTATTCCACTAAGTGATATAGTAAGTCCCATCCCTATACTCATAGCTATAGCTGCTAAAATAGCCAAAGTAAAATGTTTTAACATAATACAAAACAATACAATAGTCATAACACCAGGACACGGAATGACACCTGCACTAAAAGCTATTGCTAATTGTGATTTATTATCTTTATTTGTAAATTTAATATCTTTGTCATTTCTATCTTTAATTGCTTTATATAACAAATAAAATCCAATCAATAAAATGAGTACACTTGATATTGTCATTGAAATAGTTGATACTTCATTAAAGTTTTGACGAAACATTTTTTGTAAAATAAAATATATGCCAAATGTTACACTTAAAGCAGATATAGCATGTATTGCAGATATCATATATCCGATTTTAAAAGCTTGTTTATAGTTTTGTTCTTTGTTATTGATAAAATAAAAACTAACCAATGCTTTTCCATGACCTGGACCAGCTGCATGAACTACTCCGTAAAGAAATGCTATTGCTATAACTATTAATGAAGATAAAATTGTATTGGTATCATCGATTTGTCGAATATTGCTAGATATAAATCTATTTATATCGTATTGCCACATCACTAATTGATTTAGTAATTTATTGTAAATTTCCATTATTTTAACTCCAATCTATATCCAAAATAAAAATCATTGTCTTGTTCTGTTACTTTAAAATCACTACCTTCAACTTTAACAAATTCTTTTTTTAAAATCATAGCTACAAAAAAATCCTCATCTCCAAAATCAAATTTAGTATCCCTTTTATCATAATTTGTTTCAATATCAAAAGTGTAACAAATCTTATGGTTATCTATAGTAGCTTTAAAGTTTTTTGGTTTAGGAAAAAGTTGTGTTTTATCTTTAACTTTAACATCTGTGTAAAAATTATACTCATGTAGTCGTAAAAAATATGAGCCATAGATAAAAAAATTTTCTTTTTTATCTATTTTGCCATTGCCATTTTGATCAAACTCCATAATCAACATTGATGATGTCATCTCATCCATTTTCCATTTAAAATTTATATTTATTATTTTATTATTTTTAACTTTAATTGTTGGATAAATCTCAATAAATGTATGAGGATGTGCAAAGAGATTTATTGTGCAAAATAGTGTAAATAAAAAATAAATCTTTTTAAGCATTGTGAATCCTTTCTTAGTATAAATTCTGAAATCTTATTATATCTTATAAAGGTTAAGTTAGCAATACATAATTAATAATGATAAACACTATCAGTATTAATTATAAATTAAGATAGTTTCATATATACTTTGATATTGATTATCAATATAAAGGTTGAAAATGAAGTTTGTATTTAAAATACTAAAAGATTTTC
>JAYEPD010000150.1:0-8312 GCA_034723675.1 Campylobacterota bacterium | reverse complement strand
CCAATCTCATTTGAGAAAACTTTAGATACTCTTTATAAAGTTTCTCAAAGCGTAGCAAACAAAAAAGCTTCAGTTGATTATATGATTTCATAATCAAAAAGTGCAGCTATGGGTGAGATGATAGATATGATAGCTCACCAATGGCTTGCACAAGTAAATATTATGAATATGAAAGTAGATATGACACAAATAGATATCAAAGATGGCTATATAAATAATGATGAAATAGATAAGTTTTTAGTGGATCAAAGAGGTGGCTTTAGTCACTTAACCCAAACACTCAATGAATTTAGAGGATTTTTTACGCAAAATAATAAGTTAGAAAAAATATCACTTCTAAAGATACTTCAAAGTGTACAGATTTTATTAAAAGATACTTTAGTAAAAAATATGATAAGTTTAGAAGTCTTTATAGATGAGTCTATTGAGGTAAATATCATCCCTAATGAATTTAAACATATTTTGATAAATCTAATCCAAAACTCAATCGATGCTTTTAATGAAAGTAATATAGAAAATAGAGAGATAACTGTTAAATCATATAAAAAAGAAGCCACCACAATGTTGGAATACTATGACAATGCAGGTGGTATAGATGAGAAAAAGATAGATAAAGTGTTTGAGCCTAGATATACTACAAAAACAACTGGCACAGGGATGGGGATGTATCTTAGTAAACTTATATTAGATAAAATTGGTGCAAGTATCAAAGTTCAAAATGATAAAAGTGGTATTAGGTTTGTTATTGGTTTTGATAGGGGTGTTAAATATTCTTAAAATTTTTTTATTATGTAAGGTTGAAAATAAACTATTTAAATTTCAGACAGTTTCGCTTTGACTGAAAAATAAAATACCGTCAAAGCGATTCATAAATGACAATATATAATATCACTAAATTATTTATTATCATTTAATTGATTTTTCAATATACTTTGATAATTTTAAAAAAGGATTTGTAAAATGGGACTAAATAACAAGCAATTGCCAAAATTAGGTTTTCTATACATGGATTATGTGTTGAGATTTTTTGACCACTCTAACTTTAAAGGTTGGCCAAATAAAATTGAGACTGTAACATACCATTGGGGTAAAGATAAAGATAGATTTATCAAAGAGGTTAAAAGAAAAAAGATTGATGTTTTGATTGGTAATATCCCAGCTACTGCGTATGAGACTTTTAGAGAGATAGCAAGAGCTTTACCAAATGTACGATTTTTACCATCACTAGATACACAATTTTCAAACAAATCAAAAGAAAATGTTACAAGATTTGCTTGGAAATACGATCTTCCCATTCCTAAAACATACATCTATTATAATAGACCAAATGCGATGAAATTTTTAGAAAAATGTGAATATCCTAAAATAATTAAAAAATCATACGGACCATCTAATTATGGTGGATACTTTGTACACAAAGTAGATTCAGCTAAAGAGGCTAAGGATTTAGTAGAAGAGAAAAAATACCACCCTATTTATTTTCAAGACTTTGTACCTATGGAAGCTGATATTAGAGTTATGTTAATAGGTCACAAACCTGTGTGTGCATTTTGGAGAAGAGCCCCTGAGGGTGAATGGTTGACAAATACATCTCAAGGTGGAAGTATGGATTATATGGATGTTCCTAAAAATGTACTTGACCTTGCAGTAAAAGTAAGTAAAGCAGCTAAAGCTGAATATTGGGCTTGTGATATAGCTTATGGAAAAGATGGGAAAGTGAGAATTTTAGAGTGTGCTACAGCATTTGCAGCATTTCCTTATATAAGAGACTGGATTGGTCAATATATTATGTGGAGTTTGAGTGAAGGAAGATTTAGAAAGCCTCATATGCCAATGTTCAACTGGGAAGAGTTAGGAAAAATTGATAGTAGTTTATTAAGAACTATGAGACATATATCGTTTGGAAAGTATAGTCCAAGTTATGATGGTGAATATTTTGGTACTAAGAAAAAAGTTTTTGGAAAGGGTGAATATTATCTTCATCAATTAGATGAAAAATATCCTATGTTTGATGTAAAAAGAAGATGGAGTGAAGAGTGGCCAAGTGAAAAATGGAATTATCAAGATAAATTAGCATTAAAAAGTCTAAAAAGTATGAAAGTACCAGCTTTAAAAGATCATGTAGCACCTAATCCTACAGGTGAAGATATAGATTCAATTGAGACACCAAAAGTAAGTAAAAAAGAGTTAAAAACAGTTTTGACATCAATTGATGGATTGGGTAAGAAAAAGTTTGAAAAAATAATTGATGAGGTAGGAAGTACTACAGAGGTTGTAGGTATACTAGATCAAAGCCCTTCAATATTATTGAATATAAAAGGTATAACAGAAAAATTAGTTAATAAAATCTCTAAAACTTGGAAAGAGTTTAGAGATAAATAAATTTATAGGAACCTCTGTTAATTATTAGAGGTTCCATTCTTTCATATTTTATTCTTGAGTTTGATTTTGTTTAGCTTTATAGTAAAATAAATTTATGCTATAATAAAACTAATACCAAATTATAGGAAAAAGTAGGACAAAATGCAACTAAAAAAACTACCAATAGGGATACAAACATTTAGAGATATAAGAGAAGAGAATTATCTCTATATAGATAAAACCAATATAGCCTATACCTTAATAGAAAATTATAAATATGTATTTCTTTCTCGTCCTAGAAGATTTGGTAAGTCACTTTTTATGGATACAGTGCAAGAGATATTTCAAGGAGATAATGAACTTTTTAAAGGTTTAGCTATCTATGATAAATGGGATTGGAAAATTACATATCCAGTTATAAAGATAGATTTTAATGGTGATTTAAGAAGTGGTGACAGTTTAAAGACAAATATACTCTCAATGCTAAAATCAAACCAAAAAAGACTTGATGTAGAGTGTGAAGATACTGATAATTTTGGAATATGTTTAAAAACTCTTATAGAAAATATATATATAAAATATAACCAAAAAGTAGTAGTCTTAGTAGACGAATACGACAAAGCTATCTTAGACAACCTAGACCAGATGGTAGTAGCAAGAGAAAACAGAGAGATCATAAAAAGTTTATATAGTGTACTAAAGGGGTGTGACCAGTACTTAAAATTTGTGATGCTCACAGGTGTAAGTAAGTTTAGTAAGTCTTCTATATTTAGTGGACTAAATATGCTTGAAGATATATCACTAAATGATGACTATGGAGATATATGTGGGTACACACAAGAGGATGTAGAAACTACATTTGCACCCTATCTAGTAGATCAAGACTATCAAAAAATAAAAAGATGGTACAACGGATACAATTTCTTACAAAGTGATATGTATAATCCATTTGATCTATTGCAGTTTATTAGAAATAAATTCAAATTTAAAAACTATTGGTTCTCTACAGGTACCCCTACATTTCTTATAAAACTTATAGAAAAAAACAACTACTTCTTGCCAAAACTGACAAGTCTAGTCGTTGGTGAAAAGCTCCTTGATAGTTTTGATATAGATAATCTTGACCTTGAAGTTATACTCTATCAAGCAGGGTATTTAACTATAGATGAGATGCAAATTACTAGAATGGATGATATAGAGTATAAACTAAAACTACCAAACGAAGAGGTCAAAAAGTCTTTTAACGATATAGTTATAGATTTCTTAACAAATCAAAAAACAGAAAAATTACAACACAAACATAAAATATACGATGCCTTAGAAGATGGGAAACTAGATGACCTAGAAACATCTCTTTTTACTATGTTTGAGTCTATTCCGTACAATAACTTTGTAAACAATGAGATACAAAACTATGAAGGGTATTATGCAAGTGTGATATATGTATATTTCCAAAGTTTAGGTATAGAGATAATAGGTGAAGATGTGACAAATAAAGGTCGTATAGATTTAACTCTAAAACTTACTAACTTCATCTATATAGTTGAGTTTAAGGTAGAGAAAAAAACTTCTGATAAAAAATCAGCAGTAGAGTTTTCGAATATCAATTCTTCATTACAACAGATAAAAGATAAACAGTATCAAAATAAATATATGAGTGAAGATAAAGATATATTTTTAGTGGGTATTAACTTTGATAAAAATGAAAGAAATATCAGTAAGTTTGGATGGGAGAAAGTTTAAAAAAGGTGACAGACACAGAATTTTTTACAGTCTCGTCTCCTCCCATTTTTTACACTCCCATTTTCTATTTAAGGATACACACCTTATTGCGACCACTATTTTTAGCTTCATAAAGTGCTTCATCTGCTCTTTTTAAAGCTAATTCAATATTTATTTCATTTTCAACATCTACTTGTGAGACACCTAAGCTTATTGTAAATTTTAGTTTATTATCATCGCTAAGTGTTACTACACTATTTTCTACAAGCTCTCTTATTTTATTAGCAACTACAGATGCACCTTCAAGTGAGGTATTTGGAAGAAGTATCACAAACTCTTCCCCTCCATATCTACAAACTATATCACTTTTTCTATCTTGAGTTTTTAATATATTTGCCAACTCTACAATCACTTCATCACCAATAGAGTGACCATATGTATCATTTATATTTTTAAACTTATCAATATCAATCATAATAACAGATAAGTTTTGTTTTTCCCTTTTTGCTAAATCAAGTATATGTTCAGATGTTTTTGTAAAATACCTTCTATTATACAGTTTTGTCATAGGGTCTGTTGAAGCTAATAGTTTTAGTTCATTTGTAACTCTTGAAGTTCTAATTCCCTTTTTACTCTAGCTAATAGTTCTTTTGGTTTAAATGGTTTTGTAACATAATTACTTCCACCTATATCATATGCTTTTTCTATACTATCTTCATCACTCATAGCAGTTAAAAATATAATAGGTATCTCTTTTGTGTCTGGCTTCTCTTTGAGTTTCTCACACACCTCAAACCCGTCCATTTTTGGCATCATTATATCAAGTAAAATTAGATCAGGCTTATCCTCTTGTGCCATCTCTATGGCAGTCTCACCATCACGACAAGCCAATATATCATAGTCATCACCTAATAATTCCATTAGTATTTGTATATTTACTTTTGTATCATCTACCACTAAAATTGTTTTCATACTTTAGTATCTCCTAATATTTTTATAGCTTCTTTAAATTCATACTCTTCTATATACTCTTTTACTTTTTCAAATAACTCTTTATCTTCACTCTCAAGTTGATACTTTTCTATCTCTTCAATCACTGGATTTATATTTTTAATTCTTTTTGATGAGACTACCACTTTTAACTCTTCAAATAACTGATCTCTTTTAGAAGGTTCTAGTGATTCTTTAGTTTTAGGTGTTAAGTTTGTAGTGTTAAGTTTCTCTTTTGATTCACTTATCACTTTATTTAGCTCTTCATATAGCTTTGGTAGTAAGGTTTTATCTTTTGTATGTTCAATCTCTAGTGCTATTTGGTTTATTGACTTTGCACCTATATTTGCACTAAGACCTTTTAGGGTGTGGATAGTTCTTTTAAACTCTTCATCATTTAGATCTTCAAGGTTTATGTTTTCATAGTTTGATACAAAGTCATTTAAAATTTTAGTATATAACTTATCATTACCGCCCATATGAGATAACCCTACTTTTGTGTCTATGGTACTTAGTTTAGGTATATCTATCTTTTCACTCTTCACTATTAACTTTCTTACTTATATATTTAAGTAGTGTTTCATATAGTTTTTCTACTTCGATTGGTTTATTTAAGTGCTCTTGCATACCTGATAGTTTTGTTTTTTCTATATCCTCTTTCATAGCATTTGCTGTTAGGGCTACCATAGGTATATCACTATTATCTTTTCGTATAAGTTTTGTGGCTTCATATCCATCCATGATTGGCATCTGTAGGTCCATAAGGATTAATTCATATTTATCTTTGTTTGAAGTAAACATATCTACGGCTTCTTTTCCATTGTTAGCTACATCTATATTTATACCACTATTTTCTAGTAAACCTATAACTATCTCTTGGTTTGTGTGGTTATCTTCTGTTAAAAGTATATCACTACCTTGTAGAATTTTTATATCGTCTATTGTATATTCAATTATATCTTCATCTACAATTTTATTTTGTGATTTTGGAAGAACTAAACTAAAACTAAAAGTTGAACCTCTGTTTTCAACTGAATCACACCATATCTTACCATCCATAAGTTCAACTAGTTGTTTAGATATAGATAATCCTAGTCCTGTTCCACCATACTTTCTAGTGGTACTTCCATCTGCTTGTGAAAATGACTGGAATAGTTTAGATTGTTGCTCTTTACTCATACCTATACCACTATCTTCTATTTTAAAAGTAAACTTATTATCTTCTTTTTCTATATATATCTTTACATACCCATGGTCTGTAAATTTTATGGCATTGTTTATAAGGTTAATTAACACTTGAGAAATTCTAAGGCTATCTCCATGTAGATTTAGGTTTATACTATTATCATATATAATTTCAAAGTTTAACCCTTTCTCATCTGCTTTGAATTTTACTAAGTTTTTTACATCATTTAAAACTTTTTCTAAATTAAAATCAATTTTCTCTATAGTTAATTTTCCAGCTTCTATTTTAGAAAAATCCAAAATATCATTTATGATATTTAAAAGTGCATTTGAGCTTTGGTTTATAGTATCTATATATTTTTTTTGTGTTTCATCTAACTTTGTTTCACTTACTAGATGTGTCATCCCTATGATACCATTCATAGGTGTTCTTATCTCATGAGACATATTTGCTAAAAACTCTGACTTTGCTTTTGTACTCTCTTCAGCTTTATCTTTAGCTTCTATTATCTCTTTTTCTAGCTGTTTTTGTTTGGTGACATCCCTTAAACTTATAAGGATTCTATCTGGATTGTGAAGTAGAGACATCGACATATTTGTGATGATAGTTTTATTACCTTTTACCTTGCAAGATTTTTCAAAATTTTTAATATACCCTACTTCTAGTACCTCTTGCATAGCTTTTTTAGAGGGTTCTACATCTTTTTGAACAGTTAAGTTTAAACATGAAGTTTGAAGTAACTCCTCTTTTGAAAAACCTGTCATCTCAATATATGCAGGATTTACCTCTAAGAAGTTTGACTTCATATCAAGTATAGCAATAGCATCTTTACTATCGTTGTATATAGCTTCAAATTTCTCTTTTTGTTTCTCTAGTTCTATGGTTCGTTGTTCTATTTTTGATTCTAAATTTTTATTAAGCTCATTTATCTCATTGTGTAAATTAGAACTAACTTTAATATTATCGTTTATAGCAGTAACCATTTTGCCAAATTCATCCATGCTATCTAGCTTTATTGGCTTAACTTTATCAATTTTATTTTGTAAAAATAAAAAGAAATTATTTAGTCCATCTTGAAATCTATTTAGTGGAGATATAATCATCCTTTGTAAGATAATGTAAAATATAATCCCCATAGTAAATATACCCACTATTGCACCCAAAATAATATCTCTTATGAGTTTATTTGTACTATCTAAGATAGATTCTTTTTTATTGGCAATTTGTTGTTCCTCTTTTGACATATACTCACCAGTACCCACAAACCATCTCCAATCTTGCACCCCAAAAGAGTAAGATATCTTTGTTTGATAGGGACTATCTTTTGTAGTTTTCCATTTATATGTATAAAAGTGACCTCCACCTTTTTTTGCATTTGCAATATGATCTTTTATAACCCATTTTCCACCTCCACCTTTTAGATGAAGTAGATTTTTACCTATTACATCTGGCCGTGGATGAAACGCTAAAGGTACACCATCGTAACTCCATACAAAAACATAGCCATCATCTCCATATATCATAGAATCCATAGCTTTTATAGCATCTTTTTTAATCTCTTCTAACTCTTGTTTTGTTGTATTTAGTGTAACTTTATCTCGATATATTTGCAAAATACCTTGAGCCATATCTACATAATTTTTCAATGATTCTTTTTTTGCAGCTAATGTTTGTTCTTCATATTGTTTTATATTTGTATCAGCTATCTGCTTTATTGTAGTTACAAACTGAAATGTTAAAGCTGTTACAGTTATAGCTATGATTACAAATACTATTGAAAGTAGTTTTATTTTTATTGACATCTTATTTTTCCTAATTGTTATTATTACATAAGAATATACAATAATAATAATTATTATTAATATTACTTAAAATTATTTCTAGTATAAATGGTACTACAATCTTGTCATATTTTATCTATGGTATAAATATCTAAATTTTTGATAGTATCCCTATCATCTTTTGGAAACTTTACTTAGTAAAGAAAGTAATTAAAGAGAAGATAGAAAGATTGTAATCTTTCCTATCTAAAGTTATCGAAAACTAAAGGAGC
>JAYEPD010000149.1:0-1638 GCA_034723675.1 Campylobacterota bacterium | reverse complement strand
ACAGTGATTTATATACTAAAACGCACATAAATTTGTTGCTTACAGAGTGACTAGCGTTAGTTACAAGAGAATTATATCTATAAAATTATAATATATATATTAAAATTAGACTTTATTAGACTAACATGGACGATAACTGCAAGAAACTTTACAATATTATCATCAAAAATCCCTAAAAATACCCTTAAAAACTTTAAAAATACAAATTTTTAACTCCGTAAAATTTGATTTTATCTACATTTTTTCGTGAATTTTGCTACTTTTATTAATTCGCATTATCTCTTTTTTTATCTTTAAAATCAGTAATATATTCAAAATGTTCAATAATATTTGCCTCATCACTAAATTCTACTTGCGATAAGAGTTTTTTTATATGAATATCTTCTTTTATAGAAAAATTACATGATGGGCATTTGTACATTATTTTTACAATAGAGAATAATATTGCAAATAGAAAAATCAATAATATTGGTAATCCATAATTTAGAATATTATTTTTCATCTTTTCATCAATCGCAGTATTAGTAAATGAATACAAATCATTATAAAGTAAAGTTATCAACTTATCAGGATCAAAAAAATAGAACACTACATAAGAAAAAGTACACATAATCAATATTTGAAATATTGCTTTATGATATTTGTTATAAGATATTATTTTCCAGAGTAATTACAATTATTACATTTATATGTATGATTGCTAGGTTTAGAGAAAACACTATTTTTTGCGTTCTGTAGTTTTGTATTTATTTCTTGTTGATTTTCATTTATCATAATACTTCCTGTTGCTAATTTATTCACGCAATAGTATCAATGTTTTAGATATATTATGCTTAATAAAAAATTAATTCTTCAAAATATATCTTACGATACTAGAACTAAACTTTATCAATCTTAGCACCACAAGAGTTACAAAATTTATGTTCTGGTTTTATTTTTATTCCACAATCGTGGCAAAATACCGTATTTGATTTTTCTTTATTTTCATATGAAGAATTAGTCTCTTTTTTAGATTGGTTTTGTGTTTTATCTTTTGCTTCTTTTTTTACTTGCAGAGGTACTGGTTTATCTTTTTTTGCTCTTCATCTTTTACGGACTTATTATCTGTATCATTATGTGATGTTTTATCAATTATTGGCTCGTCCTCGGAAAGTAATTTAAAAATAGGAAAGAACAAGAAAACAATCCCTAATCCATATAAAATACCATTTTTACCTAGTTTTTTTGCAATTTCACTCCAAATATAAACATATATAGCTATGTTGAGATATGGTATAAATAACCCTAAATATATTAAAGGATTTATATTTGCATTTTGTCCCACTATAAAAATATTATAAATTGGTATAAAATAGTTATATGCACTTCTTTCATTACCGAATTTTTTATCTATTTTTTTTAATATTATAGGTGCAATAATAAATAAAAAAACTAAACTTAACAATATAAACAACTCAATAGAACCTGGTATCCCCATAATAATCACCTTTTGTAATTTTAAATAATTATACTAACTGATGTTACGATAACATAAATTTAGAAATTTCTCTTAAGTGTTACAATTTCAAGTACAGTCTAATTCTCCAACTTTTTTATAAGCAACTTTTAGAGCCTCAATATATATTTTTTCTTTTAGTG
>JAYEPD010000148.1:0-1642 GCA_034723675.1 Campylobacterota bacterium | reverse complement strand
AGGATAGAAAAGATTATTGAGATATAACTTTATTCTCTTTTTCAAAATTATATTGCCATAAAATTAATGCAGAACACATAGCAAAAAACATCATAGTTTCGCGAATATGAAACATTACTAAATCTGCAAAACCAGAGATAAACATTATTGGTATAAATAATTTTTGTAAAAATCTGATTTGATGGTCTTTGATAGGTCTAGTATATATATAATACAATATGTACAGAAATAAAAATAATCCTATAAATCCCAAACTTATTAAAATTTCTATATAGTCATTGTGAAAATGGCTAGCATTATACATGAGTTTATAATTTTCTTT
Source organism: Campylobacterota bacterium (assembly GCA_034723675.1). Classification (GTDB taxonomy): domain Bacteria; phylum Campylobacterota; class Campylobacteria; order Campylobacterales; family Arcobacteraceae; genus JAIOSF01. The sequence continues at coordinate 1,320 of JAYEPD010000148.1, read as the reverse complement.
TTTTCCAAGTTGTTCAATAAGTTCTTTTCTTACAGTATGAATATCCCCTCTACTCTCACCAAAAAGTAAATTATCTCCATTTTTTATCCATTGCCATGCTATAGGATAAGCGGCAAGTCGTACTCCAAATGAACTATTAAATTGTTGGTCTGAAACAGCAGTTTTTGTTGCATTTATAGCAGACTCCACCCTCTTTTGTACATCTTGATTTAAATAATATCCTATAGCAAAAACAATCATAGGTGCAATGATGATTTGTATTATATTCTTTAAGTTTAATTTATAATATGTCGCAACAATTATTGGAAGTGTTGCAAAAAATGCAATATATCCTGTCCTTCCACTTGATATAACTAGGTTAATTGTCATTGTTATAAAAAAAATTGTATACATATATTGTTGCCATTTTTTTGTAGTGTTTTTTATCTCATATATTAAGAATATCGCAGTAAATGCTACTAAAACACTATATGGTACATGATGTATAAACCCTACTGGATGTTGGTATTTTAGAGAATATGTAGTATCCCATATATCAAAATATATACCATATGAGATAATCTCATTTATAAACATACCTCCTAAAAATGCACCTATTATTTTTGATATAAACTCTTTTTGAATTGATGTAAGTATTATAATAAAAGGGACAAAGAAATTTAAAAAGTATCTTCTTATATACTTTTCATACTCTTCCATACTATACTCTGTATTAAAATACATTAATATTACTAAAGAAGAATATACAAGTATAACTTTAAAAAAGATACTATCTTTAAATAGATTAAAAACTTTTTTATAATCTACAGTGAGCAACCATAAAAGAATTATAGGTCTTATAATATACCCTGATAATTGATGTCCAAAAGCAAAAGTTACTGCATATATAACCACTAAATAGTTTAAAAAAAGTTTTAAATTATCCTTTTCAAAAATAAGTTGAATAACTTTTTTATTCATCATTTTATTCTATCCGTATCTATAATGTTCATATGTTTTATTATATTTATTATCACAACTTCCCATCACTATCTTTTAAAATAGACTTTATATCAAATACTATATTTTTATCTGTTTTTATGTTTAACACTTTATATTTATCATGTGATACAGCAAGTACTATTGTATTATAATCTTGAATGTTTAATTTTGAATTGTGAATTAAATCAATGTTATATTCTCTTTGAACTTCATCTTTATCAGCCCAGTAGTCAGATACTGTTATATCACATCCAAACTCTTTAAGTTCAGAAATCACATCTATAACTCTACTATTTCTTATATCTGGACAGTTCTCTTTAAATGTAATTCCCATAACAA
>JAYEPD010000147.1:0-1649 GCA_034723675.1 Campylobacterota bacterium | reverse complement strand
CTATAATAGCTGGTTGGGTTTATGGAGAATATCTATTTTTATACTCTGCTATTATTGCCTTTTTGTCGTATGTGAGTTTACTTTATTTTAAAAGATAAAATAGTTTTTATATGGTCTTAATGGATAATATTAATTTGGATTTGATTCTTTATAAGCTTTTATGTATAATTATATTTTAATTAATGTTCTAAAAGCAACATATACAGATAATTTTATAATTGATTTATCGTTAAATATTACAGAAAATGGTCAATCAAAGACTATATCCTAGAAAGTTGATTTGCCTCAATATATAAAAACAAAAAAGGATAAAATAAAGATGAATAAAAAAACAATATCCATTATACTTTTTGTATTTATATTTATAAATGCGATTTTTTATAAAATAACAGATATAAATTCAACGCAAAGGATACAGGCAAATTTAGAACAAAGTCTTCAAAAATTGAAAACCCACTATGAGATACTTCTAAGTGTCCAAAACACAGCTGCATTGACATTATATGACTCAACTACTAAAGATAAAGTCTTTATAGATATATTTTCAAAAGCTAGAGATAGTTCAAAAGAGCAACAAAAAGTTTTAAGAGATAAACTACAAGCTCATCTAAAAGGAAAATACAGAAGAGCAAAGATGAAAGGGGTACTTCAATATCATTTTGTATTTCCTGATAATATAGTTTTTTTAAGAATGCATAAGCCATCTAAATTTGGTGATGATTTGACCGATGTCAGAGATGACTTTAGAGTAGTAAACAAAACAAAAAAACCAATTAGAGGATTTACGCAAGGTAGAACTGCACATGGATTTAGAAATACATTTCCTGTATTTGATTTTGATGGTAAGCATTTAGGGGCTATGGAGGTCTCTTTCTCTAGTGATAGTTTTCAACAACACTTAACACAAGTAAGTCATATCCATACACACTTTTTAGTTGATAAACATATCTTTGATACTAAAGCATGGAGTAGAGATGATATGGTTTTAAGATACCAACAAAGTGCAGAACATAAAGACTATATGATAACTATGACAAACCAACACACTAAAAAGAGATGTATCGTAGAAAATGGAAAAAGACTTCAATCAATAAAAGATGATATAGCTGCTGGGATAGAAAAAGCAGTGGAATTTTCTACATTTGTAAAGCATGAGGAAGATGTAGTTGTGGTCTCATTTTTACCTATTCAAAATATTCAAAACAAAACAGTAGCTTGGTTGGTTTCATATGAGAAGAGTGAGTTTATAAAATACACACTTAATACACAACAAAATGTAAGAATATTTGCTTTTTTATTCACTTTGATTATTGTATATTTTGTATTTAGACAACAACAATTACTTTCTAATGAGAAAAATTTATCAGATGAACTTAAAAAAAGTAATAGTAAACTTGAAAAATCAAATGAGAACTTAGAACAAAAAATAGAACAAGCCCTAAATGAAAATATAAAACAATTAGAGACACTACAACAACAAAGTAAATTAGCAAGTATGGGAGAGATGATAGGAGCCATAGCTCATCAGTGGAGACAACCACTAAATGAGGTAAGTATCTCTATCCAAAATACAAAATATGACTTTAAAAATGGCGAAATAGATGAAGCATACATAAAAACCTTTATAGATCAAAATAAAAAAGTGATAA
>JAYEPD010000146.1:0-1677 GCA_034723675.1 Campylobacterota bacterium | reverse complement strand
ACTTTATGATCAGACTTTTATTAATATTAGTCGTGGTTGGATTTATCCTAGTAGTACCAATTTATTAAAACTACAGAGGGGAGTAATTAACCCCTCACTCAAAGTATTAATTAGCTATTTTTTAAATCTATTAAATAATCACTCCACCAGTTCATCAGCCTAGTTCTTTCTTCGATGTATTGGGCTTTGTTGTATGTTCTATGTACACTATTACCTACTTTATGACCAAGTTGTATTTCAATAACTTCACTTGGTATCTTATGAATATGTATATTTTCATGAAGAATAGTTGAAGCAGTGTGTCTAAAACCATGAGCAGTGATATTAAATCCCATTCTTTTTAGTCCAAAATTAAAAGTGTTCTCACTAAGTGGTCTAGTTCTTGATATTAGACTATTTAAAACATAATGTGATTCACTACTATGTTTTTTTAATATATTAACCACGTAGTCGCTAAGAGGTACTATAAAATCAATATCTGTTTTCATTTTATCTTTTGGTATACTCCAAATTTTTTTATCTAAATCTATCTCTTTCCATTCCATGTGTCTTAGAGGGTAGGGTCTAACAAACAAAAAAGGTAGTAATTGTAGCCCAACTTTACTATTTAATTCTCCTTGATAATCATCTATTGCTAGCAGTATCTCCTTTAAAATTTTAGGGTCAGTAGTGTGTGCAAAATTAGTTTTCTTTTTTTTAGTAAAAAGTAAATTCCTATCAATATCAGCAAGTATATTTCTTTCAATTTTTTGCAATGTTGAAGCATATTTAAATGTCATATTTAAAAGTGAAAATACTTTTTTTCCATTTTCGGTTGCTCCTCTTTTTTCCATTATAAGTAAAGTATCAATAATATCTTTTTTTGTAATTTTATCGATCTGTATATCCCCAATAAATGGATATATGTTTTTTTCTATTCTTTGAATCATATCAACTCTAGTTACTTCACTCCAATCAATTCTAGTTTCTAGATATTCTTGTATAAGCTCTTTAATGTTTAATGTTTTTAATTCTATATTTTTAGACTTAGGATCAATCCCATTATTCTTTTTATCATTATATTCTCCTGTTTTTTCTCTAGCAGTTTTTAATTTTATTTCTGGGTAACCACCAAGCGATAAGCTATTTCTTTTTTTGTCGAAAGTATATTCATATCTCCATTTTTTCTTACCATTTGGAAAAATAACAATAGATAAACCATTACCATCATATAATTTATATTGTTTTTCTGCTTTTTGAGCATTGTCTATTTCGGTTGCTGTTAATGGTTTAGTAATACGTGCCATTTTTTTAAGTCCTTTGTTAAAACTTCTTTTTATATTTTTAATTGTGTGTTAATCTCTATAGGATATCCATCCATAGTATGTCGGATATTTTAATTTCTTTATAACAGTACAAAAATAAATATATTAAAAGTATACTGCATATTGTACTGTTATAATTTTAAAATGTTATAATATCTTATAGAACCTTATGACAGTATAAAAATTAGATTAATGCCTTATTTAAGCCTATTATGAGTGTTTATAAGTTCTTGTGAAAGTGATAGTTGGCGACCCCAGTAAGATTTGAACTTACGTTTCTTGGAGGAAATCCGAGCGTCCTTGGCCACTAGACGACGGGGTCATTTTGGAAGTTTGGATTATAGTATAAGCGGTATTTATACTCGCTTAACTA
>JAYEPD010000145.1:0-29211 GCA_034723675.1 Campylobacterota bacterium | reverse complement strand
TATCATCAGGTAGATCTTTTATTGTTGCTTTTGCATCTTTCATAAGTGAATCAAAAAGCGATATACCATCTTTCTTTTCAGACGGCATCGAAGGTGATGTAGATGATGCACTAGATGTCTTGCTTTTGCTTTGAATAACCTGTAAAAATTCTGCTGACATTGCACAACCTACATTTTAATAATATCTAAAGTTTTTGTATCCATCTCTTTTTGAGTTTTAAAAGATGAAACATTTGCTTCATATGAACGCATTGCTTCTATTAAATCAACCATCTCTATAACAGGATTAATATTTGGGTATGCTACATAACCATCTTTATTTGCATCTGGATGATTTGGTTCATATTTCATCATAGGGGATTCTTTTGATTCTATTATCTCCCTTACTCCTACCCCTCTTAATGATAGAGGATCTGCTTTTGATACTTCATCTTTTTTGGTTTTATTTACATTATCCAATAAAACTTCTTGAAATACTACATTTTGTTTTTTATAAGGTTGACCATCTTTGGAATGAGTTGTTTGTGCATTTGCTATATTTGAACTTACTACATTTATTCTTGTTCTTTGTGCAGACATACCTGAAGTTGCCACATTATAACCATCAAAAAATCCCATTTTATCCCCTTTTATATATCTAATAAGTTATTTTATTATATTTGCATTGACATTACTTGTTTATAAGCACCCAATGCCTTATTTTTAACTTCTAAACCAAGTTTTAAACTCAATTCTGCTTCCTCTATCTTTTGTACTGCTTCTTGTAAATTTTCAACTTTTCCTGTTGCTATATCATGCATCGCATCATATGCTTTTACTTGATTTGTATTTACATCTTCTAAAGATTGTTTTAAAACACTAGCAAACGATTCTTGATTAGTTTGTCCATCTTTTGTATTATTGATACCAACTACATCTAATAAAGAACTTTTATTTAGACCACTTACAGAATTTGTAATTTCACCTATTTTCATATTTTATCCTCTATCTATTTTTTATATTTTTAGCACTTTGTACAGCTGCTTCTTTTATAGCTAAATCACCAACTAAAGATTCTAGATTATCTGAAGTTTTTTCAAAATTTATTCTACTTTCTTGGTCATCTAAATTATAAAGTGATATATTCATTGACAACATTATATTTGCGATACCTTTAAATATTATTGTAAAAAATATAACCCCAAACATCATCTCTATTGATGTAAAATAAGATGCATTTAAAACAAAAAATATTATTGTTGCAAAAAAGGCTGTCCCTACATACATATCAAAAATTTTACTTTTGATTAATCTAAGTGAAAAACTCTCAGTGCTCATAAATATATCCTTATTTAATATGTTTAAGTATATTTTCTACTATTAATTCCAACTCTAAAGAGACTATTTCATTGTCTAATTCTTTAGTAAAAAGTTTTCTTAGTCTTCCTGTTGTAGAAATACTCCTTGATTCTCTCATATTACCTACATATTGTACCATAAATTTTCTATTTAATTTATTTTTTATAGCTAAATTTGTTATAGATTTAGTAATTATTTTACCTGTATCATACTTTGCGGTGTGATTAAAGCATAACATCAATTTTTCTTTTGTTAAACTAATCATTTTTAACAAAGCATATACATCGGTTAAAGCACTAGGATCAGTAGTTGTAACAGCCATAATATTATCACTTAAATTTAAAAACTGTTGAACATGTTCACTTAAACCCGCACCTGTATCAATAAGTAAAATATCAAAATCATCTAAAGCAACTATATCATCAACTATTCTTGAATAAACCAATCCTTTATTTAGGTTACTATATTGATACCCACTTTTACCAGCAATCAAAGTTATATCTTTATATGCTGTTTTTAAAAGTATATCTTTTAATTCACAATTACCATCAATATAATCAAAAAAACTTTTTTCAGGTTTTATATCAAACATAACTTGTAGGTTAGCCAAACCTATATCAGCATCAAGTACTGCAACTTTTTTATTTTTTAAAGATAATAAATAAGATATATTTGAAGTTAAAGTTGATTTTCCAACACCACCTTTTCCTGAGGTGATAACCATAACTTTTGTTTTTGAGTTATTGTATTTATTATTTGTTAATGAAACAAGTTTATTTGCTTGTTCAGATATAGTGTTAAACAATATTTAACTTTCTAAGGTGTTTCTCTATTCATAAAACAATCTATAATATAATTACTACTTGCTTCATGTAGATCATCTGGTACATTTTGACCAACAGACACATAACATATTGATTTTTTTGTTTTATGTGCAAAAGATATTAAGTTTCCATAACTAATAGTCTCATCAAGTTTTGTAAAAATTAAATTGTGTATATGTAATGCTGAATAACTATTATATATCTCATATAAATCAGTAGTTTTTACATTTGCAGGAAGTACAAGCATCTTTTCAATTGGTGTTTGTACAACATTTTGTTGATATTGGTTAATTAGTTCTATTTTATCAACATCATATTGACTTCCACCAGCTGTATCAATTAATATATAATGACACTCTTTAAGTCTTGATATTGCTTCACTTAACTCTTCTGGTTTTTTAACAACTTCCAAAGGTAATCTCATAATATTAGTATAAGCTCTTAATTGTTCAACTGCACCAACTCTAAATGAATCAAGTGTTATAATACCAACTTTATAATTCATACCTAGTTTATATGCATATCTTGCCGCTAATTTAGCAATTGTAGTTGTTTTACCAACTCCTGTTGGTCCAACAAACATCATTATTTTTCTTTGGTTTACACGCAATGGTATTTCATGTTTAACTGCTATAACTCTTCTCAGTATCAATTTAAAAAAATTATTTATTTTTATAGGACTTGACTTCATAGAAACAGGAAGTTGTTCAATAGTTTTTTTCATAATACTATAAGTCATCTCTGGATCAAATTCATTTTGTTCAAAAAGTGTGTATATATCAATAAATTCTGGGGGTATATTTAAATCATACAATTGACTTTTAGGTTCCCATAAAGTTTTCTGTACACCCTCTAAAGACTTTTGCATATTTGTTATTTGATTTTTAAAATCTATAAATTCTACTTCAGAATGTTCATTTTCAATATTTGTTACTAATTTTTGTTTAGGAAGATTAATTTTAGTATCAGCATCTTCTTCTAAGGCAATAGTTATCTCATACATATTCACACTATTTTTACTTTTAGAAGATATTTTTTTCGTCGATATTACAACTGCATCAGATCCACACTCTTTTTGTGCATTTTGTAAAGCAATTGTAGGTGTTTCACCTAGGAAAGAAAGCATTTTCATCTATTTATTCCATCTTTATAGATTTTATCAATTGTACCATCTAAATTCTTAATTTTTATATAGTTATCTGTTTCTTTTATAACTTCACCATCTCGCTCTATCTCCAAATTTCCAAATTTAAATTTTACTTTTTTAGATTTTGGAACATACACACTTTTTTTACACAAAGGTTTATCTTTGGCTATATAATGTTTTGCTAAATATTTGTTCTCTTTTAAAGTTTTAATATCAAGATATTCTTTACAAAAATATTTTTTATTAATTTGAATAAGTCTTACATCAGAACTATAAATTTTATTTTTATAATTTATAATTTTATTAGATACAGGTACCACTTGAATATTTTTTCCATAAACAATTATTTGTATTGTAAAGAAAAACAATAAAATTAATTTCACTATGCTCTAACCTCTACTAGCGTACCACCATTTTGTTCTGTGATATCATCAATTATCTCTTTGTACATCTCTTTTACAGGTAATACAATTGAAGCAAGTCTTCCATTCTCATAATATAGTTCTTTTAAATTATTTTCTAACTCATCTATATTATTTTTATAAATTGATATATCTACACCTTTTTTATATTCAGTAGCTAATTCTTCATTTAATGTTTGTTTTAAAATAGTTAATTTATCCATCATTTCTAGTTTAACATTATTTCTTTCAAGTAAACTTTCATGCTTAGCTTCTTTTACATCTATAATATCTAATTTTACAGATTCTTTTAAACTATTGGTTATCTCTTTTAATTCTAAAATTATTGTATCTATCATGATTTATTCTCACTTAAAAATTTATATAACATATCACTAATACCTAAGCTTCCAGATGATTTTTGAGATAGTGCATCTGTATACATACCTTTTATTATTTCTGAACCAGTACCTTCACCTGCTAACTTCGACGATTTTAAAGATGTTTCTAAAATTTGATTCATAAAAAATGATTCGAAATTATTACAAACATCTCTTAATGATTTATCCTCTTTTAAATTACTATTTTTAATATTATCATAAGGATTTGGTTTAATACTCTTAATATCTAAAAATTGATTACTAATCTCCATAATTATATCCTTTATTCCTCTATTCTATCAAAAAAGTTTTCCTCTTTTGCCATATTACTATTATTTTGACTTGTTGAAACAAATCTTAATTCAACTCTTCTATTTTCAAAAGCATCATCACTTTTTGGTCTGTAGGAACCAAATGCACTAACTTTTAACATCGCAGGATCAATTTGATTTTTAATTAACTCTTTTACTACTGATATTGATCTTAAAGCTGATAAATCCCAAGAATCTCTAGGAATTCCTCCTGCTCTTTGATAATTTGAACCTGTATGTCCTGCTACTTCTATATCAAATTGCTGAGTCATAGTTCTTAGGACTCTAGACATTTTAGTGATAAATCTTTTAGCATTTGGATTTTCAAGTACATATTCCCCCTCTTCAAAAATCATCGAAGAAGGTATATCAAGTGTAAATTCATTATTTCCTTTTAGTGTTAATTGTACCTCTTGATTTTCTTGGTCACTTGTCTCATTAAACTCTTGAGTTATCTCTTCAACTTTTTCTGCAACATCTGCAGCTTCTGAGTTTTGCCCAACATCGTTACCACTTCCAGATTCACTTTTGTCTGCATGAAAAGCAGATAAAGACTCTTTTTCAGCCTCTGCTGTATCTGTTGAACCTTCCAGAAACCCCATACTTCTACGCATTATCTCAAAATATTCTTCAACTTTTTTCTTATCCATTGTTGCCATTGACAATAACAAAATAAAAAAACATAAAAGTAATGACATTAAGTCACCAAATTGTACTAGCCAACCAGGTAAACATTTAGGACAATCTGGACACTTATTTTTAGCCATTTAAAAACTTTTATTCTTCAACAGAAGGCATAATAGCCCCTAATTTCATTTTTACATTTCCAATAGATTCTTCTGAAGCTATCATATGAGCTCCTTGGATAATTATTTGACATGCTATCATCTCTTTTGTGTGTTTTTCTCCAAGTTTATTTTCAAAAATCCCTGCAAAACCTGTACCTATAAGAGCACCATACATAGTTGTAAGTAAAGCAACAGCCATTGCTGGACCAACAGCAGATGGGTCAGATAAATTAGCAAGCATAGCAACAAGACCAACAAGTGTACCAATCATACCCATAGCACCCGCACTTCCACCAATAGAACTAAACATAGCAATCATTGTTTTGTGTCTATTTTCCATATGTTCTAATTTAATCTCTAATAAGTTTTCTAAAACATCTGGTTTCGTATTATCAACCAATAAATTAAATGCTTCTTTAAAAAAAGGATTTGCCTCATCTTGAATTTTTGTTTCAACTGACATAACACCATTTTTTTTAATATCTGTTGCATATATAATTATTTTTTCTACTAATTCCTCAACTGGCTCTACTTTTACTTCATTCATACCAACGCCAATTGCTTTTCCAAATTTCCCTAGGGCATCACCTTCATATTGTCCAATAGTAACAGATGCAGTACCACCAAAAACTATAATAACAGAAGGTATATCAATATAAGCACCAAAACCAGCACCACCTAATACTATAGCTAGAGCTACCAGACCCCAAACTCCTGCTAATCCACCTGCACTAGTTTTATCCATTTTGTCTCATTTTATTTATTTTTTATCCCAATTGATTTAATTTTAATTCCAAATTTACCATCAACTATTATCGCTTCACCTTTACCTATAATAACACCATTTACCAATATATCTAATGGTTCACTTGTCATTTGTGATAATTCAATAATTTCACCAATATCCCAACTTATAACATCTCGTAAAAGACATACCTTAGTTCCTAATCGAACACTTAGTCTTAACTTTATATCAAATAAAAGTTTTAGATTATCAACTGACTCTTCACCTAAAATACTACTCATTATAGTACCGCTTACAGATGATTGAGGTGTTACATTAGATTGTGAAGAGTTATCGTCCCCATCATTTGATAGCATTGGGACAAAACTTGATATAGTATCATCAAATACTACTACTATCTCAATCAGCTCTTCATCTAATTTAACTTCAAATAAATAAGAGTTTGTATTAGCTTCAATCTCATCACATTCAATTATATTACAATCACCTAATGTAAATTTCAAACCACTTATATCATCAAAACCTTGAGCATTAACACTTGTAGAGATACTTCCAGAGATTGTTGATATTATCTCTTTTACAGCATCAACTATCTCATCATCTAATTTATCTTTTAAATCTGTCACACCACCAAGCATTAAATATTCAAATTTAGTTGCAGCTTTGGTTGGTATATAATATTTCCATTGTGAACTTTTACCAGAAAACTCAAATGTTGTTTCAGCTTTTATACATTGTTGTGATTCCAAACTACTCTTTTGAAACTCTTTTACATCATCAACATTACTCGATACTGATAATAAACTTTCTAATGTACTTGCTATTTCACTTTTTATAATATTTGATATATCTGATGCCAATTAATATTCCTAATTTAAGATTGAGAACTTCTATAAGCTTCCATCAAACTTTGTTTTAACTTAATCATATCTTCTGTTGGATACTGATACTCTGCATCACCTTTTGTTATTCTTACAAAGAAATCATTAGTATCTGAATTATAACCAAATTTAACATTATCCAACATAACCTCATTATCACTGATTGTAAGTTTAGCAGATGCATTTTTGTATTTTTCATCTGGATCTATTTGTGCTTTTTGATCTGTCTCTTGTATTTTTGAAATCTTAGATACATAATCAACTTGGGCTTGGTCCATCACTTCAAGTCTTCCTAACTGCATAATATCCTCCTAAAATTTAATTTAAAATATTATAACATAAAAAACAATAAAATAATATTTTTTATATTATACTTTATAAATTTTCAAGAAAAAGATCAAAATTTTCAAGTCTAAAATCTACTAATTTACCTTTTAGTTTATTTTTATAGTATTGAGGGGCACTATTTAATTTTAAATCTTGAAGTAGACTAATACCAGTTAAAAATTGTGCATCAGTATCTTTATAAAGAAGTTGTAATTCACTTAATGTAGCATTTGCTAACTCTTTTTGATTAGAACTAAGATATGCAGCTACTAAAATATAATAACTATCTATACTATTATAATTGTATTTTTTTTGAATATAACTAATCAATTTAATTGTAGCTTTTGGGTTATCATTATATAATTGAACAATGGCTTTTGTTCTTAAATAACTTGGCTCTATATTGTTATCTATATTAAAATCTGTTCGATTAAATAATCCTAGAGACCTCAATGTATCAAAATAAAAATCTGTTACAACGAAGTTTCCTTTTAAAAATATGTTATTATATATTTTAGGTATTTCATCTTGTATTCTTGAAACATATAAATATTCATTCTCATTTTTTTCTTTTGCAATTAATGTGAGCATATACACCAATGGATCTTTTTTATATTCAACTAATAAAGGTTCTGTTTTAAGGATACCTTTACTTGATAAATTCTCCATAAAAAATAATGCTCTAAAAAATATAGATTTTTTTTGTGATAAGGTTAATGAGTTTTTATCCAACTTTATTGAAGGGTCTTTAAATAACTTATAAGTATATTGTGCTAAATATTTATACGAACCTTTATTAGATATTATATTTTTTATTAAAAATTCCTTAAAAACTTTGTCAACAAATTCATTCGTTTTATCCATTGTTAAAAGTGTCATAACAGAATATAGTTTATTACCATGGTCTAAACTATATGCTTTTTTAAAATACTTATATGCGTTTATATAATCATAAATCTGTGCATATGATAAACCTAAATTATAGTATTCATATGCTTTAGTATCATATTTATCATCAATCATCTTTTGCAACACTTGAACTCTATGTATAGGGTCTAGCTTTATTACCTTTAAAAAGTCTGCATTATATTGAATCATCGTATTTAGCTCATCTATACTATCTTTATTTTTAATAATAAAACTTTTTGTTTCATCAATACCTATAACATCATAATCTTCAAAGATAAATGGTGCAAAATAATAAAGAAAATCCAACTTTCTATCTTCTGTAAAATTAGTAATTTTCTCAAAATATTCTTTTGCAGTAAATTTGTTTTTATTAAAAAATAGTTCAAGTTTTAACTCTTTGTTTGTATGAAATATTTTTTTTCTATTTTCTATTTTTAAAATATCTTCTGCTAAATTTATAAGATCATTAGCCTTTAAATCTCTATATAACTTAAACCATAACACATTATTTTTTGATACATCATCTTTTGCATTGTTCATTGCTTGATTTATATAAAATTTAGCTTGTGTATAATCTCTTAATTTCATATATAACAACGCTATTTTTAATTTTGACATAGTTTTTATCTCTTTTGCCAATTCTAATGCATGATTATATCTTTTCTGTAAAATCAATGTATCAACTACAAGTAACTTTTCATGTTCGGTCATTCTTTTTGCTTTTGCGGCTACTTTTGAAATCTCTTCAATATATTTAGTATCATTTGTTATTAAATATAAATAATATGCTGCACTAAAATAAGAATACCTGTCTTTAAATTTTAAATCTTTAAAGTCGTATAATTTTTTAAGATAAAGATATGCATTGTTCTCTGATTTTAACTTATAATAAGCTATACCTATATTTAGATATGATGGTACTTTTAATAGTTTTGAAGATTGCTTTAGAAGTGCGATTGCATGTTGATATTTTTCTTGCTCTAAATATAAAACTGCTGTATTAAATTTAACTAATAATTCTCTTTTTTCTTGAGAATCTTTTAAGTTTTTATGTTCAAATAATATTTGAGGTTGAGATTCAAGTGTTTTATTTTCAATAGAAAATAGATAAAAAGGGAATATTACTAATAATACTAATTTACTAAATATATTCATTATTAATGTATAGTACCAACACTTGCATACAGTTCATTTATCCTTTCTTGAAGAAGTTTATTTCTATGCTCAAGTTCAGTATTCTGTAATTTTAGTGATTGGTAATCTTCTCTTGTAGATTTAAGACTATCTTGTGAATCTTCAATTGTTTCAAGAGAAAACTTTACTTGTCTTTCATATTTTTCTTTTAGTTTTTCCAAATTTTTTACTTTTTCTATCTCCATATCTTTCTCTTCAGAAATTTTTCTATATAAAGATTTATAAACATTCATACTACTATAAAAATATATAGTAAGAACACCTAATATAGCTAAAAGTAAAAAATTATCCATTTATTAACCTATCTTTTTAATTGAATAAGTGTAGTTAATATCTGGTCTGCTGTTGTTATTGACTTTGCATTTGCTTCAAAGGCTCTTTGAAATACCATAAGATTTACTAAAGATTCACTTAATTCTGAAGTTGAAAGTTCTAGTGTACCACCTTTAATGATAGCTGTTCTTTCATTATTTACATTAAATAAAGCAGATCCACTTCTTGTAGTTTCCTTCAATAAATTATCACCTTGAGGATCAAGACCTCTATTGTCTGTAAATTGTGCAATTGCAACTTGACCTATAGCAAACAATGCACCATCTTGTTGCATTGTTATCAAACCACTTTCATCAACACTAAACTCACCAAAAGCACTATCTGTTAGCATCAAAGTATCAAGTCTAAGTTGTAAGTCACTTTTTGATGCTGTTTGATTGATAACTGTTTGTATCTCCATAAATTCAGCACCTGCCCCTTCTCTTCCACTATTATTTGGATTTCTAGGGATAAGTTCGTTTGGTTTTGCAGTTGCACCTGCTGTATCATGGATCAATGATCCTGTAAACTCAACATCACTATTGCTATCTAATGTTTTAACAACTAAAGAACCATTAATATTATATGCTTTTACATAAAATGCCAACTCTGTATTTACTGCACTTGCACCTGCTGTTGTATTAATCGCAGTTACCATCGCATCTACATCAGCAGCAGCTGGTATTGCTAAAGGGGTTAATGGTACCGTAACATTATCACCTAAATCTTTATCATATACATCAATTGAATATGTCCAGTCTACAGCTACTGACATATCTGCATTTATTGGATCAAGATCTGCTAAACTATATACATCACTTTGTTTACCAGCTACTGCATCAGCTAGTGCATCCCTTATTGATGTTATATGCCCTGTACCTGTACCCTTTACAGCTGCTTGTAAATTTGTCAATGCACCTTTTGTTTTTTGATTACTTGCACTTGCATCCGTCCATCCAAATTCTGTAACTCTAAAAACCACACCAGGTATCATAGACTCTAAAACAACTTCACCTGAAGCAGATGATGTATCAACTTCTGGTTGACCACTAGGATCTGTCAAACCAGTTGCAGTATCTACTAGTCTAGCTTTAAAACCTGTTGTATCTGACAATGCATCAACAAATTTTTTAATTGTTGTTGCTTCATCTGTATCAAAACTTTGTGAATATTTTACACCATCGATAAATGCATAAATTTCATCACCAGCAGCTAAAACACTTGTTGCATTATCTAAATCAAAATCTAATTTATCTTTTTGAACATAAGATATTGATGCAGTTGGTTTAGGATCAGCTTCAGAATATACAGTTAAAGCTGCGTTATACTCAGTAATTAAAGCTTCAACATTTCCTATCTTTGTTGATGCTGATTTATAATCTGCACCAGAATATATAGTACTATTATCTGAAACAGCAGTAGCATTATAGTCTGTAGCTTTTGCTATAATAGTTTCTACAGTAGTTGTATCTCTTATAATCTTATTTCCAAGAAGTTTACTAAAAGTATTTGTAAAATATGAAGAGTTTGCATCTGTAGAAGTAATATCTTCTGCGCCAATTGGTGCCATAGCCCAACCTTGAACATTATTAGCACCAACATCTTGAAGTGTACCTGATTCACCCATTCTAAAGTTACCTGCTCTTGAATAGTAAGTGTCTTTTCCATCAGATAATTGGTAAAACCCATCTCCTGATAATGCCATATCATATGACACTCCAGTTACTTTTAGGTTACCTTGGGTGTACATCTTCTCAACATCAAATGAAGTTACACCTTTACCTATTTTATCTTGGTACATCTGATCTGCAAAAGATATTCTAGATGATTTGTATCCTACTGTATTAACATTAGCTATATTGTTTGACTCATTGTCAAGCCCTATTTGCGAACCTGAAAGTCCTGAGATTCCCGTCCAAAGTGCTCCAACCATAATGATTCCTTTTGTATAAAAATACGAACATTTTTAAATGTTCAAATGTAAGTACTCTAAATAGAATACTTAGATTTAGACATCAAATTATTTTTTTAAATTTATTGCTTGCTTTATCAATTCATCAGATGTCGTCAATGCTTTAGAATTAGCTTCAAATGATCTTTGAAATACCATTAGATTAACTAGACTCTGCGATAAATCTGCATTACTCATCTCTAGTGTATGACTCTCTATATTTAATGATGTACCCTTTGCTGTACCTGAATCTTTTGTTGACATATATAGATTATCACCTTGAGGATTTAAACCACCATTATTCATAAAATTAACTGGTACTAACCTTGCAATTAAATATTTTCCATCACCCTCCGTAATGTATATATTATTACCATCTAATGAAAATTCACCTGTTAAATTCAGATCAGACTCTCTAATATCTAAATTTTTCAAGTCTAACTGTATTGATGAAAAATTAGTAGGATCTAATAAAGTTTTATCTATTGTACCTGTACTTTGGATTATAGATCCACCTGTTGCAGCAACTTTTATTTCTAATTCATCAAATATTTGTTGATACAATAACTTTCCTGTTCCTGCTTGATAAGGAACAGTATTTGTAGTAGCTATTAGTTCAAACCCAGTAGAATCATCATCATTTCTCACTTCACCTAATGTAATATTTTCACCAGGTATTATAGCTTTTACATTCATCACTCCTGTTGTAACATCAACTGATGATGTGATACCTTTAATTGAAGACAACTTATCAGATAATGCATTTAATGTTTCTTCTGCACTTACTGTATAGTTTTGATAATATTTAATTCCATCAATATCTACACTTAATATACTTGTATTTGTTATTCTAGCTGGATTAAATTCCATCTCATATTCGGGCATCACCGCAACATTACCATCTATAGAGTTATAGTTATAAGCTGTATTTGCACTAATTAATCCATTTTTTAATGCATCTATATCTTCTATTTTGGAAGCTGCTGTTTTATAGTTACTACCACTTTGTGTTGCCAAATCATCCGTAGCATCTTTATTATAATCAGTAGAAAATATATTTATACTTACGATAGTATCTGCATCTTCTTGAATTGTTGATAAGATATGCTCACTATGTTCATCTCCAACTTTTCCTGCATAATCAGCAACTACTCCTTGAACTTGTAATCCACCTATTGTTTCAAGAAAACCATCAAAGTCTTTTTGTAAATGTCCATCTTTTGTATAATATTCTTCATTGGTTATATCATTTTTTACTTTAAAAAATCCATCTCCATAAATACTTAAATCATATGGATTATCAGTATTTTTCATATTCCCTTGAGTAAAACTTTTATCTATAGTACTAGTTGTTGTACCTACTCCAACCCCTTTGTTATATAAAATATCTGCAAATGAGATTGTATCTGATTTAAATGATGTTGTATTTACATTTGAAACATTATTTGACTCAACATCTAAGCCTTTTTGTGACGCTATTAAACCAGAATAACTACTATATGATGAACCACTCATTCTTTCTACCTTACTTCTTGCACATTACTTAGAGCAATTGTAGTTGTCTCTTCAGCATATCTAACTGAAGAGCCTCCATATAAGTACTTTGATGTTATCTCTTCATCAGTTACTACTTCATTGTCCCCATCAAGAATCATAAGTGTACCATCTTCATTATAATTAAATCTTCCATCAGCATCTAATGAAACTTTATATCCTATATCAACATCATCTTCATAAATATTTCCATTTGCATCATATAAAGTTAACTCTTCTGTTTCATTATTTACAAGTGCATCGGTTATACCAACAAGTTCTTTAGCATTTACAAATAGTTCACCGTCTTTATTTTCCACTGTATCTACTTGATATGATTTTAATAATCCCTCAGAATTCATTGAACCATCTTCTACAATATGTCCAATCATATTTGCTGCTGTTGATAATGCTGATGAAGCATATGAACCTTGCATTGCTGTCATTGCCTCAGCCATTTTCATATTGGCGTCAATTGTTGACATCTGTAGTTGACTATCCATAAGTGCAGCACTATCCATAGGTTTTGTAGGATCTTGCATCTTCATCTCTTCTAACATTAATCGTAAAAAATCTTCATTTGTTAATTGATCATTACTTACAGCTTCTGTATAACTATTTCCATCTATACCTATTGTACTAGTTGTTGTTGCACTATCTACTGCCATATTATATCCTTATAAAATAGATTTTTCATCAAAAAAGAAATTTACAACTTTCTCTGGACTCATTGCATCTTGAACTCTTATTGCTAATTTTTCATCAATAACAATAATATCACCTGTACCAATAACCCTCTCATTTACAAATATGTCTCCACCTGATCCTGCTTGTTTATTTAAAGGTATAGGGTCACCCTCAGCAAGATTTAAAAACTCTTTTACTGTAATATCAGCATGACCTAACATTACATCTACAACAGCTTCTGTGTCAACAAGGGTCTTGTAATCTTTTGTAGTAATTTCCATATTTATTTCTTTTATTATATATTTGGAGATATTATATCATAAAAATATTTATTTTGTATAATATTTAACTAAGATTAAGTATATTATTTAATTTTTATAATTTTTTAAAGAACTGCATCAAGAGATTCTAACATAGTTTGAATTTTTGATTCTATATTACCATCAAAGTTTCCTAAATCGCTTGCTATTACAACTCCACCTGCTGTGACATTTGGATCTTCTTGCAGGGTTACATAAGTATCAAATTTCAATTCATCTTTTAAGACTATATAATCTTTTGGATTAAGGTGTATTATAACTTTTGATGAGTTTTTTATTTTATCCATCATACTTGTAATAGTTTCTTTAGCTATTAAAGCTGAATTCTCACCTACTTCTATTGCAATAATTTTTTGAGCAATAGATAAAGAAGTTTTAAGGATTTTAGTTTCCATTTGAAAAGTGGCTTGCTCAAAGAAAGTTGAATAATGTTTTAAATTTTTTAATGCATCTATTAATTGTTGATCTAAATCCCTACCTTTTATTCCATCATTTTCAATAGATATAACTTTATTTTGTATATCCTGTATAGATTGTTGTAAATTTTTAATTTCTGCTAATACTGGATCTACTTTACCATTTATATTTCTATCATTTAAAGATGCTACATTTTTCATTTGTTCGTTTTGAGATACATTATTTGATACAAATGTTCCTAATTGATAAGGTGTAACTTCTTTTTCATCTTTTATTATTTTAGATGTACTGTTTACATTACTTCTATTCATTATTACTCCTCATCAATTCGTTCTATCTCACCACTTTCAAGTAGTTTCATAGCAACTTCAAGTATTCTTCTTTGTGCATCTTCTATATCTTTAATTTTTGTACGACCTAGCATCTCAAACTCTTCTTGGAATCTATCTTTTGCTCTTTGTGACATAGAGCCTAATATGATATTCATATCCTCTTCAGGTGCATTTTTAAGAGCAACTGTTAAATCTTCTGTTTCAATATTTCCAAGTACTTTCATAATATCTGTTGTATCTAAAGCAAGAAGATCTTCAAATACAAACATATTTTCTTTTATTTTTCCTGCTAGTACAGGGTCAAGTCCATTTATATTATCTAGTATCTCTTTAGATTTATTCCCCATTTTGTTAAGCATATCTGCTACTGTTTTTACTCCACCTACAGTTACGATTGAAGCAAGTAATGACTCTAACTTCTTCTCCAAAACTGCTGACATTGACTGAACAATTGTAGGTGATACATCTTTTATTGTTGCCATTTGCATTGATATTTTAACTTTTAATGTATCATCTAATTTACTTAATACTTCTGAAGCTTCTACAGCATCCATATGTGCCAAAACAACAGCAATAGTTTGTGGTGATTCATCTTTAATAAAATCTGCTAATTGTTTAGGATCAATACTATCAAGATAAGCAAAAGCTTGTTTTGCCTCTTGAAGTCGTGCTAACTTTGCCAAAACCTTATCTGCTTCAGCTTTTCCAAGAGATTTATATAAAATCTCTTTTGCATAATCAAATCCACCAGAACTAATATATGAACTAGATTGTATAAAGAGATGAAACTCTTCTAATATAGCTAAAGAAACCTCTTTGTCTATTGATCTAATTTGAGTAATTGCAATTGATAACTCTTCAACCGTCTCTTTAGGCAAACTCTGAAATATTTTAACAGTAGCTTCTTCACCAATAAGTACACAAAAATTTGCGACTTTCTCTATCATTGGCATACCATTTAATTTATCAAAATTTGATTCTTTGCTTGCCATTAATTATCCTTTGAACTTTGTGTCACCCTCATTAAGTAACATCTTTATCATTTGTGCAATATCTTCTGGGTTATCTGTTACAGCTTTATCTATTTGTTCTATCAAAACTTCATATTTTGCTGACTCCTCTTCACTTAATCCATCGATATTATTTAGTATTTGACTTTTTATTTTAGCTTTTAATTTATTTCTTTCTCCACCTAGATTAAATTCATCCATCTCATAATCATATTCATCAGATAATTCTCCAGTTTTTCCTTCACCCTCTCCCATAAGTGCTATCTCATTATTTGCTATAAACTTTTTATAAAAAACAAATAATAAAATAAGTGCAATCGCATACTGAATATATTCACCATAATCTTTTATCATAGATTGAATACTCATAGCTCCTAATCCAGCTTCTTCTAAATTTTCTGCGTTATCACCTGTCCCATCGAGTGGTTTTAAACCTAAAAATTTAAATGATTTTACTGTTACACTATCACCTCTATCTTCTTTATAACCAATTGCTTCTTTTACAATAGAATCCATACTAGCTAAAAAATCTTCTTTATTTTCAACTTTTTCCAAAACAGTACTATCAAATGTAACAGCAGCTGTTATTTTAGATACACTTGCATAAGCATTATTTTTTTGGCTTATTATCTTTTTAGATATCTCATAATTGATAACATTTTTAGATTCTTCTTTAGATTTTTTAGTTGTTTTTTCACCATTTTTTGTATCTGCATTCTCTATATTTTCTTGAACGCCAGGTGTTCCACCAACTTTTGGTTCTTTTGAATCAGATTGCTCTGCAATTTCATTTGTTTGTTGACTTCGTATAGTACCTTCAGGCTCATATATCTCTTGACTTATCTCTTGTTTAATGAAATCTAATTCTATAGAAACTTTTGCAATAATTCTTTGATCACCAAGAAATGGAACTAATAAATCTTTTATTTTATTTTGAAAATCATTTTCAAGTTTTTCTTTATATTTTTCATGCCTTATATACTTTAAACTTTCTATATCATCACTATTTTCTTCAAGAAGTGATCCATTTTGATTTATAAGTTTTATATTTTCTGCTTTAAGTTTTGGTATAGCTGAAGCGATAAAGTTTTTTACTCCATTTACTTGTCTTTGAGACAAAGAAGTACCCTCTCTTAAATTTAATACAGCAGATGCAGAGGGTTCAATTTTTCTTTGAATAAAAACTGTTTCTTTAGGAATTGCAATTTTAACAGATGCAGATATAATACCATTTATAGATTCTAATGATCTTCCTAGTTCACCTTCTAATGCTCTTAAAAATTTTACTTTATTTTCAAAATTTGTTGTACCCAATGAACTTTTATCAAATATCTCCCAACCTGTATGTTTGTTTGTTGAAGCATCACTTGTAACTAATTTTATTTTAGCAATATTTATATTTTCTTTATTTGTTTTTAGTGTTAATCTATTACCTGTTCCTATTATACTATATGGAATAGTTGCAGCATCTAGTTCATTACTTGCCAACATAACTTGAGACTTAGTTAAATTTGATGCTATAACAAAATTCATCTCCTCATCTTTAGACTTTATATTTGAATATATTAATAAACCCATTAAAAATAAAAATAGTATTGAAAACCCACCAATTATTACTGCTCTTTGTCCTGAGTTCAGATTATTTATAAATTTAAATATTTGATCCATATAAGCTATATCCTATTAATTTTTACTTGAAGCGTCTATTACAGTCTTAAACCATGTAGAATCTTTTTTTATTGAACTTTGTAATGCTGAAAACATAATAGAATTTTTTGACATCTCACTCATTTGAGTATCTAAATTTACATTATTTCCATCATTTTGTTCTATCAAGCCTTTTACTTCATGCAACTCTAAACTATTTTTTTGATCATTTTTTTCTAGTGCTATATGATTTTTATGTGTCATAGATAACTTTAAATTGTAATCATTGTTTGATTTACTTAATTGGTCTTTAAATTTCAACTCTTTTGTTTTAAAATCTGGTGTGTCTATATTTGCAATATTTGTTGATATTACTTTTTGTCTTTCACCTCTAAAATTTAACTGTTGAAATAGTAGTTCTGTTACATTACTTGCTTGCATAAATTATTACCTATTATTACCAATTGAATCAATAACTTTAGAATTTATCTCATCTATTCCATTAATAGCTTTTTGCGATTGTTCAAATTTTCTTTGTGCTTCTATCAAAGTCACCATAGATTGTATTGAATTAACATTACTTCTTTCTATTGAACCTTGAATTATATTCTCTTCATTACTTACTACTGTTAATTGTTCTTTATCTTTTACTTTATAGTTATTATTACCAATTTTATCTAAATTTTCTGATTTAGTTGATACTACTGATATTGCAGATTCAAAATTTTCATCCCTTGCATCTATTGGCTGATTATTATTATCTAAAATTTTATTTCCATTTTGAGTAACTAAAAAACCATCCAATATTTTAAATGATCCATCTCTTGTTAATTTAACTTCTTTAGTTTTACTATCCTCTACTTTAAAATAACTATCTTCTTTGATTAATGCAAAATCTAATTGATTTCCAGTAATACTCACAGCACCAACTTTACTATTTTCGTATTTAATATCAATTTTTGGTATTGTATTTATTATTTCACTCTCTTTTAAAACTTTTATATCTTCTTCATTTGCTTTTTTTAAATAATTGTTAAATGTACCTTCGGCTAAACTTTCTTCTTTAAAACCTGTAGTATTTACATTTGCTATATTATTTGATATTATATCAACTCTGTTTAATTGGTTAACCATACTTGCGGCTAAAGGGTGGATACCTTGTGTCATTTATTAACCTTCATTTGAAAATTCGGATATTAAAGATTCTAAATCATCGGCATCGACAATTTCATTTGAATCACCAGAGATATGTTTTGCAATTTGAACATCAGGTTTATCTGAGTCATCTTCAAAAATACCATTTAAATATTGGTTCAATTTTTTAATAACTGCCATCACTCTTTCAATCTTTTGCCTATTGATATCATGATATTGCATCAACTCCATTGCTTCAAAAACCTTATTGTTTTCGCCATTAACTTTTTCTGATAGACTTTTTGATGTTTCTATCAATTCATTTGCTAATGAAAGGTTTTCATTAAACAATTCAACTTTAGGAAACTTTGCTGTAAGTGATTCTAATAAATTTGCTTGCTTTTCTATAAATTCACCCATTGATTTATTGTATTTTTCTATCTCATTATTCTCATCAAGTATGAAACTTAATACATCAAATATTTGAGATGCTTTCTCTTCACTATCATCAGCAACTTCATTTAGTTGGTTTACAACTTTATTTTCACTTTTTGCTGGTAAAGGATATTGGTTTTCATCAATCAAAGATTCGACATCAACTAAAGATTCTGTATCATTTTTATCCTCTTGTGAATCACTGCTATTGTCATTTTCATTATCAACAATACCTTCAATACTGGCTAATATATCATCCATATTCCCAACATCAATATCTTCAGGTTCAGTTTCTTCTGTTTCAATAGAATCTTCTATCTCTTCATCTGGTGTAATTTCACCTACACCACCCATAAGAGCTTCTATCTCTTCTTGACTCATGCTCATAGGTTACCCTTTAACTAATCCATCTAGTTTTTCTTTTAATATATCTGCGCTAAATGGTTTTACAATGTAGTTATTAACCCCAGCTTTTAAAGCAGTAATAACTTCACCTTTACCACCTTCAGTAGTAATCATAACAATAGGTATCTTCTTATCTTTAGATCTTATTGTTTTAACCAATTCAAGTCCATTCATATTTGGCATATTCCAATCTGTTAAAACTACATCATAATTATTTTTTTCTTGAAATAATTTCCATGCAACTACTCCATCTTCTGCTTCGTCAAAATCTTCTTTTGCAACACCTAGTTGCTGAACAACATTTCCAATAATTCTTCTCATTGTTGAACTGTCATCTACAATTAATATTCTCATAAATATCCCTTTTATATATAAAATAGCTATTGATATTATACTTTAATCTTTTTAAAAACTATCTTAAGTTAATTTTATATATTTTTAATGAATTATTTAGTAAAATATCTCTAATATAAAGAGGTATAAAGGATAAATTATGATTAGAGGACTTTACACAGCTGCAGCAGGTATGAATGCTCAGCAACAAAACATTGATGTTATTTCTAATAATATAGCAAATGTTAATACAACTGCTTTTAAACAAGATCGTGCTGAATTTCAAGACTTAATGTATCAATCTTTGAATTATACAGCTGGTGCAACATCAGCAACTACTAACAATCCAACAGGTATTGATACAGGTCTTGGTGTTAGAGTTTCGGGAATACAAAAAAACTTTTTACAAGGTAGCTTAAGAGAAACTGGTAATAGTTTGGATATAGCTATTGAAGGTGATGGTTTCTTTAAAATATCTACCCCAAATGGGGAAACTGCTTATAGTAGAAATGGTGCTTTTAAGCTTGACAGTGAAGGCTCAATGGTAAATGGAATGGGATATAAGCTAGAACCAGAGATAGTTATCCCTTCTGAATTAACAGATATATCAATCGCGCAAGATGGAACTGTATCTGGATTAAATCCAACTACAGGTGAAAGTACAACACTTGGACAAATAACACTTGTAAACTTTATAAATCCTTCAGGATTATCTCCTCAAGGAGATAGTTTATATTTAGCAACTGATGTTTCTGGTGACGCAATAGATGGAACACCTGGGTTAGATGGTATTGGATCAATTAGACAAGGTATGGTTGAGGGTTCTAATGTCCAACTTGTAACAGAGATGGTAAATCTCATTACAGCTCAAAGAGGATATGAGGCAAATTCAAAATCTATAACAACTACAGATACAATGCTTCAAACTGTAAATGCATTAAAAAGATAAATTAGAAAATTGAACATATGGATTTAGAAGAATTAAAAAAGCGTCGTAATGCAAAAATATTAGAACATAAGAGAAAAAAACGAGCTTACTATTTAAAAGCTAAAATGCAAAAAAAACAGTCAGAGCCAAAAAAGATTGTTCCTGTTGATTATGAAGTTGAATTATTTAGTGGAAACTTTGCCCAAAAGCTAAAAGAGATTGCTAAAAAGCAAAAACTTCATATAGAATCAAGAGAAAGTATTATTAACAAAAAAGTTCAAGAATATAAAAATAAAAAGCAAGATTATTATGCTGAACATAAAGAATCTAGACTAGAATATGATAAAGAATATAGAGAGAAGAAAAAAGAAGAGTTAAAAGAATATAGAAAAGAATATTATAGAAAAAACAAAGAGAAAATTCTTGCACAACAAAAAGCTAATAGACTAAAACAAAAAATGGAAAAATAATTATGGCTTCAGATTTATCAACAATAATAAAAAATGGTTTAGAAAGTACACTTCATAGTCTCTTAGCTAAAGATGCTAAAATAATACAAACTACACGAACTCATCAAAAAGACTTTGATGGCTTTAATATGTTAAAAGTAGATTCAATATTTGAATTTTCAAATTTTTCATCAACTTTTACTTTTTATGTTCCTGCAGTTAGTTCTTCACATATTTTTAACATTCAAATGGGTACACCAGATGCTGAACCATCTCATGAAATAGATGATGATATAACTGATGCAATAGGTGAATTTATATCTAATATATCAGGTGGATTAACAACTGCAATAAATGCAGAAAGTTTAGAAGATTTAGGTAGTTCAAAGTTTAATATAGGTCATAAGGAAGTAGCAACAAGTGAGTTACAAATTGATACTAATAATATATTTAAATTTTTAATTGACCTTGAAGGTACAGAGATAATCATTTTTATCCATTTTGAAGATAATTTAATCGAATATATTGAAGATATAGCCAAGAGTGAAGTGACATTTTACGAAGAAGAGACAAAAGAAGAAGAGATAGAAGAAGAAAAATTAATAGAAACACCTGATGAAGAGAAACAAATAGTTGAAAAAGAAAATGAAGAACCTAAAAAAGAGGAAACAGTAGATGAAAATGAGATAGAAATATCTGATGAAGAGAAACAGAAAAATAAACTAAAAAAAATAATAATTATAGTTGCAGGTTTGCTTATAACAACAATACTAGCAGGTATAACAATGTATATTCTAGGTATGTTTGACCAACCTGAACCTATAGTTAAGAAAGTAGAATCTAATACAACAAAAACACAAGATAAAATTGAAGTAGTGAAGTATAATACATTGAAAAAGGTTGACTTTGACACTAACTCTATAAATAAAAAAAGATTAAATGCAAGATTAGAATCATTAACTAAATTTGAAATATTAAATGAAGAGGAACTAAATGCTCAAAAACTAGAACAAAAAAATAGATTAAAAGAGCTAGAAAAAGAGAAAGAGTTTATTGAGTTTTCAAAAAACAATAAAGAGGAAGATATATTTGATAAACAACCAGAAAAAAAACTAGTAATTGTTGATAAAAAAACTAAGTTTTCCCAAGAAACTTACAATGAAGAGATAGATAAAAAAACCGAAGAAGTTGAAGTAGATAATAAACTAAACTTTATCACTACTAATAGTTTAAAATATAGACTATTTAAAAAACTATTGTTAGAATCAAAAACAAAACAAGCTAGAATCTCAGTTTGTAATGATCAAAATGGTAAAACTACTATATTTATAGGTCCATTTATAGATAAAACTGCTCAAATAAAAATGCAAAACTTAATAAAAAAAGAAAACTCTGATTTAATAACTAATCTTACAGATATTATACAAGAGGAGTTTGAGATTCAATGTAGCGTTGAATAGAACTAACCACTTTAATTGTTGCACTAGGTATATCTACTGATTTTATACTTAAACCTGCAGCATTTTTGTGACCACCTCCATTAAAATTGTTTGCTATTTTAGATACATCAATATCTCCCTTACTTCTTAAAGAGACTCTAATCATATTATCAATTATTCTAAAATAAGCAACAACTTCTACTATAGAGATATTTAAAGCCATATTTACAACCTCATCACATTCACTAATAGTTGCACCAGTTTGATTTAACCATCTATCTTCTAAATATATTGTTGCTATTTTACCCTCATTTATTAATTCTAGTGTATTTAGTATTTTAGGAATAACTCTATACTTTGCTAACGAATCTCTTCTTAACAATTTATCTGCAATATAGCTTACATCTATCCCTATATCTAATAATTTTGAAACTATTTTAAATGTATTAGCATCTGTTCTAGGTGTTGTAAAAGCTATACTGTCCGTATATATTCCTACATAAAAACAAATTGCAGTATTTTTAGAGATTTTAATATCATTAATTTCAAATAGATTATACAAAACCTCAGCTGTACTAGCTTTCTTATCATCAACAATATTTATATCAGCAAAATTATCATTTGATTTATGATGATCTATATTTATAACTTTTATATCCTCTTTTAATACAATATCAGCTCTTTGTTTATTTGCACAATCAACATATATAACCAAATCATAATATTCAGGTGTATTATGAGTAATTTTATCAAATCTATTTAAAAAATTTAAAGAATTTGGTAAACTTTTTTCATTGTTAAAAACTTTATGTTTTATTTTATTTTCATACATATAATTACTTAAAGCTAATCCACAAGATATAGTATCTGCATCTGGGTTTTTATGTGTTACTATTAAGACATATCTTGAACTATTTATCTCATCAAATATACTATTTTTCATTTATGTATCCTAAATCTATAAGTTTATCAAAAATTTTTCCTACCATAGGTCCCGCTGCACTGCCACCATGACCACCATGTTCAACTAGAACTGTTACAACATATTTTGGATTTTTATATGGTGCATATGTAGTTAACCAAGCTTGTGATCTTTGGAAATACTCTAATTCATGCTCTTTCATTCTTTTTTTCTCCTCTTGAGGTATACCAACAACTTGTGCAGTTCCTGTTTTTGCGGCAACTACTGTTTTTGACCTTATATGATGTACGGCTGTTCCCATTGGTTTATTAGCAACATGATACATCCCTTTTTGAACTATCTTTAAATCTCGTTTAGAGATATTAGTATCCATGGATTCAATTAAGCTATCATCTTTAAGTAAGTGTGGTCTTTGTAATTTATTTGTAGCCATTGCACCTGTATATCTTGCTATTTGCATAGGTGTTACAGAGATAAAGCCTTGTCCTATTGAAGCAACCAATGTTTCCCCTACAAACCAAGGCAATTTTCTAACTCTTTTCTTCCAAGCTTTATCTGGATTTAATCCTTTTGATTCACTAGGTAAGTCTATCCCTGTAGTTTTTCCTATACCAAATCTATCTAATGTTTTATGAATATTATTAATACCTACTTTTAAACTTCCTTTATAAAAAAAGTCATCACAACTCTCTCTTAGTGCTTTTATAAAACCTGTATATTTATGCCCTTTATCATTCCAACATCTAAATTTTCTATTTCCAAGTTGCATCTCTCCATTGCAATACACACTAAATTTTGGTGAAACTTTATTTTCAAGAAAAGATACTGCTATCCCCATTTTCATAACAGACCCTGGTGGATATTTTCCATTTATTAGTTTATTTGTAAAAGGATGATTAAAATCTTCTTGTATTATTTTCCAATTTTTATGACTTATACCATTTACAAAAAGATTATTATCAAATTCAGGAAAACTTCCAGCTGCTAACAACTCACCATTATGAATATCCATCACTATAACAGCACCAGCTTTTTTACCAAAAATCTCATGTATATATTTTTGTAACTCTATATCAATAGTAAGTTGTATATCCTCTTTTATAGGCTTTACTTCATCCAAAATCTTTATTTTTTCATAAAGTGAATTAACTTGTATATCTTGATAACCTAGATTTCCCCTTAATCTTTTATCATAATATTTTTCTATTCCAGTTCTTCCTGATTGTGCAAAATATCTACTATTATTATCTTTTTCAATATCTTTTTTAGTTGTTCTACCCATATAACCTAAAATATGTGCTGCTACATCTTTGTATAGATATTCTCTTAATGTTGAAGATTGTATCTCTATATTTTCATTTGAATTAAATATAGTATAAAATTTAAAGAAATCATCATATGCTATATAATCAACTATTTTTATAGGGTTATGTCTATATGGAGAATCAAGTTGTTTGTACTTTTTTAATAATTTTTCATATCTATATTCTGGGAAATATTTAACTATAAGTTTTGCTGCATCTTCTACAGACTTGAACTTTTTTTTACTTCTTAAGTGTGGTTTTAAATTTATACTAAATCCAACTTTATTTATTGCAAGGTATTTTCCATTTCTATCTAATATTGAACCTCTTGAAGCTGTAGTGTAAAATCTTTTTATATAATTTTCCTTAGATAATGCTTCAAAATGTTCATTAGATAAAACACTAAGATAATACACTCTTCCTAATAGTAGTATAGTAATAAAAATTATAAAACCTATTATAAACTTTAATCTCATAACATAAACCCTACAATAAAACTATCAAATAAAATATTTAATAATAATGTTATAAATATCTCACTTGAGACTAAAATATTTATTTTATTTATCAATAAA
This sequence comes from Campylobacterota bacterium, assembly GCA_034723675.1. GTDB lineage: Bacteria > Campylobacterota > Campylobacteria > Campylobacterales > Arcobacteraceae > JAIOSF01. The sequence goes on along the minus strand of JAYEPD010000145.1, from coordinate 3,833 downwards.
ACACCTATATAAAAAAGTAATACAAATATAACTTCTGCCATTATTGTTGATGAAAATATATGTTTTATCCTTGGTATTATAAAATAATAAAGTGTTAAAGCAATAAATGCTAAAGAAAATATATAAAAACCTTGAATATTTTCAATTACCAAGAAGCTTATAAAAGCTAAAAAAGATATATAATAATGCCCTTTAGCAAAAGAGTTTAAAAAAATTTTAAATACTACACCCATTAATAATATTGTAATAAAATATGTGCTGAAAATTATGTTTATCAATGCAATTATTATCAAAACAGATGTATAGACTTCAATATTACTATTTTCTCTCAAATTACATATCCTTTAAAAAATATTCTCTTGGCAATATTTCTGTAACTATATTAAAAGTATCATTTGAAGCTTCTAAATGTAAAGTAACACTTTGTTCAAATAGTTTATCAATTATATTTATCTTATATTTTGAAAATAGATATTCTATTTTAGATAAATCAGTATATTTTATCTCTAAACTCTTGTATATTAGTTTTTCATAATCATTTAATTGTGCAAGCCTAATAACTTTGTTCACTGCATCACTATAGGCTCTAACCAATCCACCTGTACCTAGTCTTATTCCACCAAAATATCTTACAATAATAACAGCTGTATTAATAATATCTGCACCAGATAAAACGCTTAGTGATGGTTTACCACTTGTCCCTTTTGGTTCACCGTCGTCACTACTATTTTCAACAATTTGATCAAACTCATTTATAAACCTATAAGCATATACAAAATGTCTAGCTTTTGTATGTTCATCTTTTAGTCTATCCATTACAATTTTAAACTGATCATATGGAATTATATGTGTTATAAATTTTGATTTTTTTATCTCGTATGTATTTGAAAATTCTTCTGTTATGAACTTCATATATTAACCTATCAAGTTATTATATACATCTTTTATATTTTCACCTGTTAGCTTTGATATTAATTTTGCTTTTTGCTTAGGTGGTAATTGTAGATTAGAAATATCATCAAGTGTTATAATACCTTTCTCTTTATTGTCTTCATTTTTTATTATAACTACCCATTCTCCTTTGATTGTTATAGTTTTAAATTCATTGTAAATATCACTTGCTTTTCCTTTATATCTTGTTTGATACTTTTTAGTTAACTCTTTTGTTATAAAGATAACTTTATTTGGAACTAAAGTATTTAACTCTTCTAAAAGTTTCATAAGTCTATGAGGTGATTCATATACTATACTTAAATATTTATTGTTAAGTACCTCATCGAGTTTATTTTTTCTATCATTTCCTTTATGAGGTAAAAAACCAAAAAAAGTAAAAGCTACATCATCAAAACCACTACTAGCATATGCAGTTAAAATAGCATTTGCTCCAGGTAACACATCATACTCCATATCATTTTGGATACAAAATTCAACTAAAAAACTACCAGGATCACTCACGCAAGGCATACCTGCATCAGATAAATAGACACATTTTTTATGTTTTAATAGTTCTTGATTTTGTTTTTGTTCTAAAAATTGTTTTTCGTTATGAGAGTGTACACTGATATAAGTGTAAGAGGGGAAATTTATATCAAATTTATCAGATATAAGTTGTATTAGTTTTTTTGTTACTCTTGTATCTTCACACAAGATTTGTTCCGTATCTTTTAAAACTTCAATAGTTCTAAAAGATACATCTCCTAAATTACCAATAGGAGTTGGAACAAAAACAAGCATTATTTCATTGCATATCTAGCTTTGAATTTTTCAACTCTACCAGCAGCATCAACTATTTTTTGCTCTCCTGTGAAGAACGGGTGACATGATGAACAAATATCTATTCTCATAGTATCAACATTTGATTTAGTTTCAAATTCGTTACCACAAGCACAAGTAACTGAACATACTTTGTAATCTGGGTGAATATCTTTTTTCACATTGTATCCTTTATATTTATATAAAAAGGGTCGCGTCTCTATAGTCGCCCTTTAAAAAGTTGCGAATTATATCAGATTTAAGCTGAGTTTAGTATAAAAAGAAATTCTAAAACAGATCTATTGTACTCTCTTCCTCTTTTGAGAAAACTGCAATTTTACCTCTACCTTTATTTTTTGCTTCATTTAAAAAGTTGTCTGCATTTTTCAAAACTTGGTTTATATCACTACTATCTTCTGGATAAGAGGATATTCCTATACATACAGTTTTTTTAAGTGTTTGATTTGTCTCTTGATTTACAACAACCTCAACTTCTGCAAATTTATCTATGATTTGTTGTGCTATCTCTTTGGCAAAGTCTATCTCTTTCATATTCAACAAAGCTATTAAAAATTCATCCCCTGTAAGTCTTGAAACAATATCATAACCCTTTATTTGACCATGTATCACTTTTGCTAATTCTATTAAAACTTTATCAGCAATATCATAATCAAACTCTTCTGCAATAGCTTTAAACCTATCAATTCCAACCATCATCAATGTTATATTTTCATCTTGATTATTTGATAGTGATATTCTTTTATGTATATGTTCTATTAAATATTTTCTATTATATACATTTGTTACACTATCTATTGATGCTGATTCTATGTGAAGTTTTTTTGTTATTGCACTTTGAAAGATAGGGGATATTTGAAAAAATGCAGCTTCTATAAAATCTTTACTATTATCTATCTTTTCATATTGTTTTTGGTTTGATGCTGCGAAAGAAACTATCGCATTTATAGTTGTATGGGTATTTATTATAAAGTAAAAAGAGTATTTATCATCAAGATGAAAATCTTCACCTTTTTTTAAAATAACTACCTTTAAATTATTGTCAATATCAAAAAGTGAAATTTTTAAGTTTTTTATACCATAAGAGTTATCTAACCATTCATAAAGGTTTTGTGACATCTCCTTTATATCTTCACTGTATTGAAGTTGTTCATAAAGGTGATAAATATTCTCTAAATATATTAGATTTTTTTTATCTTCAACAGCAGATTTAATCAACGCCAACATTTTATCTTTCATAATATCAATTTTACTATATTAGACTTAGTTTAGAGTAAATTTTATAATTAATATTTTTATATTTAAATTCTAAATTATTTGCATGTAAAAGTAGTCTGTTTGAACCTGTGATTTTAATCCTTTTTTCTAATTCTAACTCTTTTAAAAGATAGCTATTGGCTATCTCTTCATCAATACCATAAATAGGATCTCCAACTATTCTATGCCCTATACTATTTAGATGTACTCTAATTTGATGTTGTCTTCCTGTATGTGGTATAGCTTTTATATAAGTTTGATTTTTTTTACTATTATATTTTATAGGTTCTATACATGTCAATGATTCTTTACCACCTCCATAAACATCCATCTTTACACCTATTTTACTATTTTTTGCTTTTCCTATTCTTGTATCAATTTTAATATTATTTTCAATTTTTCCTTCAACTATTGCTAAATACTCTTTATTGTATTGTTTAAGTTCGAACATCTCTTTTAAAATCATATCACTAAATTTATTTTTTGTTACAAGAACTAATCCTGATGTCTCTTGATCAATTCTGTGTGCTAAATTTGCACCTTCCCCAAAATGGTATCTAACTTCATCCAATAATGTATATTGAGTATTTCTTGATGTAGGATGAACCATAACCCCAGATGGTTTATCAAATATAGCAAAATCATCTGTATTAAATATTGGCTTTAATCCCCTCGTCTGACCTTCAAACACAGCAACTTTAACAAAATCACATTTTAATATTTGACCATTTTGCAAAACTCTATCATCTTCATCAAAAACTCTACACTTTGCTAACATCTTTTGTGAAAATGATGGAGTAAAACCA
>JAYEPD010000144.1:3952-8587 GCA_034723675.1 Campylobacterota bacterium | reverse complement strand
TTGAGGGTATTCATACGCACAATAAACTATACCTAAATGAGATACAAAAAGATTTATATAAAACAAATGAGATAAATAAAATATATCCTGAATATTATCTCATCAAAGTTAAAAATTTTGATGATAATTCAAAAGATACATTAGATGAATGGATAAACTTTTTAAAAAATGAAACTATCTCAGATAACCCAAAAGCACAAGGTTTACTTAAAGCAAAAAAAACTTTAGACTACCTAAATATGCCAGATGATGAAAAAATAGATTACGAAAGAAGAGAAGAAAATTTAAGAAGAGAAGCAAGTGTTTATGAGAGTACATATATTGCTGGTGGTATTGAAGCTACTAAAATAAGAAATATTGAAATAGCTAAAAATTTATTGGATGTTTTAGATACAGAAACTATAGCTTTAAAAACAGGACTGAGTATACAAGAAGTGACAAATCTTATAAACAATAAAAGCACAAAAAAGTAAAACAGGAAATATAGAGATTGAAACATAGTAGATGTGAAAAGCTTTTTGGTGATGATTTTACTAAAATTAAAAGTAAAAAAATCATCATATTAGGAGTAGGTGGCGTTGGTGGTTATGCTTTAGATTGTTTATATAGAAGTGGCATAGAAGATATAACAATAGTTGATTATGATACTTTTGATGAATCAAATCAAAATAGACAAATAGGAAGTGATACACTTGGAGCTTTGGGGTCTATAAAAGTGGAACATCTAAAAACTTTGTATCCAAATGTAACTCCTATAAATCAAAAGATAGATTTAGAATGGATTGAAAACTTTGATATGAGTTCTTATGACTTAATACTTGATGCAATAGATGATATGAAACCAAAAGTAAAAATAATAGAAAAATATTATAAAAAACTTATCTCTACAACAGGTAGTGGCAAAAGGATAGATCCTACAAAAATTGAATATATAAATATATTTAAAACTTATAATGATCCATTTGCAAGAAAAATTAGAGATGAATTGAAAAAAAATAGATTTAGTAAAAACTTTAAAGTTATTTTTAGTAGTGAAACACCTTATTGTAAAGAGTTAGGAAGTTTTGTGGGAGTTACAGGTAGTTTTGGTTTAACTATGTGTAGTATTGCAATTAAAAAACTACTTGAGAGATAATAATAAAATGTAGTTCATCATCTAATAAGTTTTACTTAAGATTAACAAAGAAATTACGCGTGATTAAAATATTAAGAGCCATATATTAATATATTTTAATCTAAAAATGGATAAAAATTACTTTATTAGTAAAGCTATTTCCTTTAATCTTAAGTAAAACTTATTAGAGGATGAACTAATAACTTTTTTATATGTATAATTTTTAACTTTGAATAAAGATAAAAAAGTGTAAAATTATCCAAACTTAATAAAGAAAAGGAATAAATATGGGTAAATATATTGAATTAACAGACGAAAATTTTGAAGCGACTACTAAAGAGGGTGTTGCATTAGTAGATTTCTGGGCTCCTTGGTGTGGACCTTGTAGAATGATTGCGCCAGTTATTGAAGAGTTAGCTGAAGAGTTTGAAGGTAAAGCTGCTATTTGTAAAGTAAATACAGATGAACAACAAGAATTAAGTACAAAGTTTGGTGTAAGATCTATACCTACTATTGTATTCTTAAAAGATGGTGAGATTGTAGATACTATGGTTGGTGCTGCTTCTAAACAAGCATTTGCTGATAAAATCAATAGCTTACTTTAATAGTTATTTTCATTAAATTAAAAGGGATTTTAGAGTTAAACTCTAAAGTCCCTTTTTTTATTTATCAAATAATATAAAATAACTAAAAAGGGATATATATGTTTACAATGGGTGCTAATCTTGAAGGTGATAGTTGGGAAACTAAAAAACTAAAAGATACAAAAAAGTCATTTGAAAAAATAGATAAAAAGCAACATCAACTTGTATTTACATTTGAAAAAAGAAGAGGGAAACCAGTGACTTTAGTGGGGAGATTTTTCTTAAACGATAAAGAGAAAAAAGAGATACTAAAACTTCTGAAGACAAAACTTGGTTGTGGTGGTGCTGTAAAAGATGAGTGGCTAGAGATACAAGGTGATAAAAAAGATAAAATCATAGAAATTCTTGAAACTGATGGTTGGAAATTTAGAAAAAAATAAAGGTTATTCATGCAAAAAGTATTTGATGAAGTGAATAGTTTAGATAAAAGATGTTATGAAGAATATGCACTAAATGAAGATATACTTATGGAACATGCAGCTAATAGTATGTATCAGTTTATAAAAAATAAATTTAGTTCAAATATCACTATACTCATAGTTTGTGGTAGTGGGAATAATGGTGCTGATGGTATAACACTAGGAAGACTTTTATATAAACAATTTAATGTTAAATTATATATACCATTTGAAGTAAAATCTAAAATGGCAAAATTACAATTAAAAAGAGTAAAACTTTTAGGTGTAGATATCGTTTCTAAAGTAACAGAAGTTGATTTGATTGTTGATTGTTTGTATGGTTCAGGACTTACAAGAGATTTTGATGAAAAAACAAATAAAATAATTGAAAAACTAAATAAAACAGATGGATATAAACTTTCTTGTGATATACCTAGTGGATTGAACAATAATGGTTCTATAAATACAACTATATTTAAAGCAGATACAACTATAACTATGGGAGCTTTAAAAAAAAACCTATTTAATGACAATGTCAAAAATTATGTTGGAGATATAATAGTTGCTAATTTAGGTGTTCAAAGAGAAGTTTATGAATCAAATACGAATACTTATTTATTGGACAAAGAAGACTTAAAACTCCCAATAAGAGATGATAAAAATACACATAAAGGCTCATTTGGACATCTTTGTGTAATAGTAGGAGATAAAAAAGGTGCAGGTGTATTATGTGCTGATTCTGGATTTCATTTTGGTGCTGGTTTAGTTAGTATAATATCACATAGTAATTTTGATATACCATATCATATAATGCACTCCCATAAAATACCAAATAATACAACTGCTATAGCTTTGGGTATGGGACTTGGAAATTATGAACAAAAAGAGATAGTGAAGATACTAAAAAGTAAAACTGCAAAAGTTATAGATGCTGACCTTTTTTATAGTTTAGATATATTGGAAATTCTTAATCAAAAAAATGTAGTTTTAACTCCACATCCAAAAGAGTTTTGTTCACTTTTAAAATTGCTTGAGATAGAAGATGTAGATATAAAAACTTTACAAGACAATAGATTTAAATATGTAGAACTGTTTTGTAAAAAATATCCAAATATAGTCTTGCTCTTAAAAGGTTCAAATGTATTGATTGGAAAGGAAGGTAAAATATATATAAATAATAATGGAAGTGCAAAACTAAGTTTTGGTGGTAGTGGAGATATATTAGCGGGTCTTATAGCATCATTGTTAGCACAAGGTTATAATTCACTTGATTCTGCTATTTGTGGAAGTTTAGCTCATACACTTGCAGCTTCTAATTATAATGGAAATGATTACTCTTTAACACCAATTGATTTAATAGAACAAATTAAATATCTTAATAAAACAACTATAAAGAAAATTTAGATAATATTCAAAAATATAACAAAGAATAAAAGGGAATAATATGTCAGATATTTTAAAAGTTGGAAAATATGAGTTTAATTCAAGATTGATAGTAGGAAGTGGAAAATACGATAGTTTTCAAACTACAAGAGATGCAACTATTGCTAGTGGTAGTGAGCTTATAACTGTTGCAATTAGAAGAGTAAATATCACAAATCCAAATGAAGAGAACTTATTGGATTATTTTAAAGATACAAATATAAAACTTTTACCAAATAGTGCAGGGTGTTTTACAGCCGAAGAAGCTATAACAACTTTTAGACTTATGAGAGAAGCTACAGGTATAGATATAATTAAACTTGAAGTTATAGGAGATGCAGCTAAAACATTGTATCCTGATGTGATTGAAACTATTAAAGCTTGTGAAGTACTTAAAAAAGATGGTTTTACTATTATGGCTTACACAAGTGATGATCCAATTATAGCAAAAAAACTTGAAGATGCTGGTGCTGATGCGATTATGCCACTAGCTGCTCCTATTGGAAGTGGTTTAGGGATCCAAAATCCATACAATATTGCTTTTATAAAAGATGCGGTACAAGTTCCTGTAATAGTTGATGCAGGTTTGGGTTGTGCATCAGATGCAGCAGCAGCTATGGAGTTGGGAGCTGAGGGTATCTTGGCAAATACAGCAATTGCACAAGCACAAAATCCAATGATGATGGCAGAAGCTTTTAAACATGCTGTAATAGCAGGTCGTATGGGATATAAAGCGGGAAGAATACCTAAAAAACCATATGCAACAGCAAGTTCTCCAATAGATGGATTGATACAGTTTTAAATAGAGGTTTCATAAATTTTATCTATTTAAAAAGAATTTTAAAATTCTTTTTAAATAGTCTTGACAATTATATGATTTTATCGTATAATTCCGTCCACATTTAGAGAACAGCTTTACAAAGATGTCTTTAAATATTCGGAGTGTAGCGCAGCCTGGTTAGCGCACCTGGTTTGGGACCAGGGGGTCGGAGGTTCGAATCCTCTCACTCCGACCATTTTCAATTATTAAACTTTTATATGGTAGGTGTAGCTCAGT
>JAYEPD010000144.1:1977-3852 GCA_034723675.1 Campylobacterota bacterium | reverse complement strand
ACTATATAAAACATTACAAAATGCAATTTTTTTTTATAACTTTATAAATTTCAGCTACAATTACTTTTATGAAAATAACAAAACAACAACAAAATATACTAGAAGCTATAAATAAACATAAAGTAGTAAAGATAAATGCGTTTGCAGGTACAGGTAAAACAACTACATTAAAACTAATAGCAAATGAAAATAAAAATAAAAATATATTGTATCTAGCTTTTAATAGTGCTATTAAAAATGAAGCTATGTCAATATTTTCAAATAACACAAATGTAAAAACAACACATGGCTTAGCATTTGCTGCGATTAAAAAAAATACAAAGATAGACCTTAGCAATCTTGTAAACTATAGAGCAATAGATATATCAAAAGAGTTTAGTATAACATACAATCAAGCTATTGCTACATTAAAGATTTTTGAAAACTTTTGTAACAATACAAAAGATGAGATAATAAAAGATGATATTGAACACACGAGTGCTAAAAAGATGTTTGATTATATGCTTATCAATAAACTCAAACCTACACATTCTTTTTATTTAAAATATTATTATTTGTTACTTAAAAATGAACAAATACCACAATTTAATTATGATATTATTATGCTAGATGAAGCACAAGATACAAATGAAGTAACACTAGGTATATTTGAAACTTTAAAATCTAAAACAAAAATATATGTAGGGGATGAACACCAACAAATATATTCATTTAGAGGTAGTCAAAATGCTCTAAATAAAATAAAATCTGATAAAAAACTATATCTATCATGTAGTTTTAGGTTCAATAACAATATCGCATCATATGCAAATAAACTTTTAAATATATTTAAAAATGAAGAGGTTAAGATAGATACATTAGAAAATGTTGACACTACTATACAAACACATGGATATATATCTAGAACAAATGCTACTTTGATATCAACAATAGCAAATCGAATAGAAAATAGAAAACCCTTTGTAACGGTTAGAAATCCAATTGAGATATTTAGTTTAACATCTGAGGTGTATTATTTTTTAAATGATGATAAAAAAAATATAAAACGAAATAGATTTTTAAAAGATTTTGATAGTGAAGATGATTTGGTTGATTATGCAAAAGAGGTTGAGGACTATGAACTAAAATCAGCTTTAAAAGTAGCAAGAGAATATAAAGAAAAAATATTTGAGTTTGAAGATACAGCAATGAAATTTTATAAAGCATGGGAAAATAGAAAGAACAATGGCTTTGAAAGAAGAATAGAGGAGATACTGTTCCTAACTACAGCTCATACAGCAAAAGGTTTAGAGTGGGATAGTGTTACAGTTGCTGATGATTTTACAGATTTTGCAGACTTAATAGTTGATTTTGGATGTGATAGTTTAAAAGAGTTTAAAAAAGAGCAAGAGTTTATCTCAAATCAAGAGTTATTAGATGAGTTTAATCTATTTTATGTAGCAATTACAAGAGCTAAAAAGAATATAATAAAAGATAGTGAAAATTTTCATTATCTAATGGCTAAAAATATTGATAGTTTAATAGACAATAGAATAAAAGAGACTAAAGAAGATGTTGAAAAATTAAAATCAACAAAAAAAGTAAAAGTTGCAAAAATAGAAAAAGAGGATAAACAGCTATTAAGACAACAAAGAAATATAGATGATGGGAAAGCAAAAAATAGTGGACTTAAATGGAGCTTAGAAGATAAAATAAAAGTTAGAAGTATGTTCAAAAAAGATATTTCATTAGAACAAATAGCACAAAAATGTGAAAGAACAACAGGAGCTATACTGGGGGAACTTTTAAAAAGTGAAGTTATCAATAAAACCCAGCAGATGTTATTATCTCAAATATTAAAAGAGAACCCAGATGATGCAAAAAAGAGTATATTGA
>JAYEPD010000144.1:0-1877 GCA_034723675.1 Campylobacterota bacterium | reverse complement strand
AATTTTTTGCTTTTTTGGAAATATACTCTCAAATAGAGGTTCCCTAAATAGCTTTTTCAAAACTATCTATTATCTCTTTTTGTAATATATCTTTATCTTTAGTTTTTAAATCTAATATATGTACATATAAATTTTGATCATCTAACTCCATTGTAATAGTACCAGGAGTTAATGTAATAGAATTACAAAGTAAAAGTTTATCAAAATCATTTGTAAGTGATGTATTAAGTTTCACTATACTTGGATTTATATCTATTTTTGGACTTAAAACTATTTTCGCAACTTCTATGTTCGATTTTATCAAACTTTTAAAAAATATAGGGATAAATAAAATATATTTTTTAATACTCTTTAAAAGAGGCAATTTTCTTTCATCTGCAAAAAAATAAACTACTACAAACGATACAATAGCACCTACAACTAACTCTTGAATATCTAAAGAGTTCGTAAGTCCTATCCAAACTATAAAAAGCAATATAAATTTTCCTATCATCATAAACTCCTATTTATCTTTTGGCATATATAAAAATTTGTTACTATCATCTGACGCATATATAGCATCATCTTCCAGCTTTAAGCTGTTTGGTGGACATACATCTGTACATAAACTACACCAGCAACATCTCCCATAATCAATTCTAGGGATACAAGCACTTCCATTTTTAGCTCCAACTAGTGTATCATCTACACTTATCATATCGATAGCTTCATTCATACATATATCTTGACAATTTGCACACCCAATACAATCAACTAATAAATTTGTATGAAATCCTCTATATCCACTTATTTGCTCTTTTTGTTGCTCTGGGTAACATACTGTTTTTGGATGTTCAAAAACTTTTGTTAATGCACTAAATGGGTTTATTGTTCCCTTAATATCTAATTGATCAAACATCTCTATTTATTTCCTTTATCTCTCTATCTCAGGAGGGCAAATACCCAGTGAGTTCATTATCATAGCTACATTTGATAGCTCTTCATCTACTAGTAAGTTTTCAAGTAAAGTAAAGCCATGAATTAACGATGGTCCTTTTACTTGCATTCTTCTTATATATTCAGTGCCATCCCCTGCCATATAGTATCCAAACTCACCCCTTGCTGATTCACTTGATATATATACATCATCTTTTGGTAATTTAAACTTTCTATGTTTTGGTAGTTTTTGCATGATTACACCATCTTTTGGCATCTGCTCTATAACTTGTCTAAGTATTTTTATAGATTGTTTTATCTCATCTCTTCTTACTAACGCACGAGCATATACATCACCTTCTTCTTGAGTTGGTATCTCAAAGTCAAGTTTGTCATATACTAAATATGGATTATCTTTTCTTACATCTCTTTTTATACCGCATCCTCTTAAAACTTGACCTACATAGCCATTTTTAAGTGCATCCTCTTTTTTCACAACTCCTACTCCAACTGCTCTTTTTTTAAATGTAGCATTGTAAAAAAATATATCATCATATTTAGGAAGTTTAGCTTCAAGGTAGTCTAAAAAAGCACTTAATTTTTCTAAAAAGTTTTCAGGTAGCTCTCGTCTTACTCCACCTGGATATATATACATATGATAAACTCTACCACCTGTAAGCTCTTCAAAAAGATCAAGGATCAAGTCTCTATCATAGATACTCCATTGTCCAACAGTACCCATACCGACACTTCCACTTTGACCTCCCATCCATAACATTTGAGCTTGTAATCTTGATAGTTCTAAAACCATCACTCTTATATATTTTGCTTTTTGGCTTATCTCAATATCTGCTAAGCTCTCAACAGCTCTTGCAAAGTTTTCCTCATTTGGGTCAGGTTCAGGTACACAGATACGACACACTATAGTAAAAGCTTGTATGATAGTTCTTCTTTCAATTAGC
>JAYEPD010000143.1:6837-8601 GCA_034723675.1 Campylobacterota bacterium | reverse complement strand
GGGTGACTATGTAGAGCAAGGAAATATGCACAATGGTGGTGGTGACCATCATCATGACCACGATCACGATCATGACCATCATCACAATCATAACCATTCACACAGTCACTAAGGGGATAATATGAGAATAGTATTCCCAACAAATGAAGATATTGGTTATTTAAGTAAACGAGGTGCTCACTTTGGTAAAGCAAATTTTTACACTATTATCACTTTAGATAATGCACAAATATCAGATGTAGAGGTGATAAAAAACCCAGGTCATGATGCTGGTGGTTGTAGTGATGCGATCACAAATATCATGAGTCTAAAAGCAGATGCTTTAATAGTAAGTGGTATAGGTGGATCTCCTGCAAAAGGTTTTGCAAATGCGGGGCTTGATGTATATTTTGACAAAGACTCTTTAACTGTCAATGATTCTATTGATAAGTTTTTGCAAGGTGAATTAAAAGCTATAGGCTCGAGTGGTACTTGTAGTACACATTAGTTATAATAATAAATTAATATTTTTATAAGAATAAATAAATAAAATAAAACAATTCTAAAAAAAGGGAAAAAATGAAAAAAACATTATCAAAATTAATTCTAGCTGCAGTTATTGCAGCTCCGTTTACTATAAATGCTTCTGATGATAGACAAGATCTACTTGCTGTTATTACAAGTGGGGATTCTATGACACAATTTATGGGATTGGTTTTAGCAACACAAGCTAATAAACAAGGTGCTGATGTAGATGTGCTATTTTGTTCAAAAGCAGCTGACTTAGTTATCAAAGGGGCAAAAGAGGTTACTTTTAAACCAAAAGGTATCTCACCAAATAAGCTTCTTCAAGGTCTTATAAAAAGTGGTGCTAATGTTGGAGTTTGTCCACCATATTTACCTAACAATGCTAAAACAAAAGCTGATCTAATAGATGGTGTAAAAGTGGCAAAACCACCAAAGATTGCAGCTAAAATGCTAAAAGAATATACACAAGTTATAACTTACTAATCTATTGATAGAATATACGCTATATTTTTTCATCACGATATTTTTATCGGCACTATTTGCAATAGCAGGACTAGGTTCAGCTGTTGCATTAGTACCTACACTTAACATATTTGGTGTATCTTTTGATATCGCAAGAGCAAGTGGGCTTTTTGTAAATTTTATCACAACAGTAACTACAAGTTTTCTAAACTTTAAAAAAAATCATTTTGATACAAAGTTTGTATTTAGTTTGGTTATAAGCTCATCTATTTTTGCATATATCGGTGCTCAAATTTCGCTGATGTTAGATATATCTATAGTTAAAACAATATTTGGTGTTGTTTTACTATTTGTAGCTTCGATGATACTTTTTTATAAAAAACCATCAAGTTTAAATAAACCATACAAACTATCTATCTTAATATTTTCAGGGACTATTGGGGGAGTTTTCTCAGGACTTTTAGGTATAGGTGGTGGTTCTATCATCTCCCCTATTTTGTTTTTATTTGGTTATGATGCAAAAAAAATAGCACTTGGTATCTCTTTTGTGATACCATTTTCATCTATTGTTGCATTTAGTTCTTATGCAAGTGTTATAGAGCTTGATTATATACTATTAGGTGTAGTTAGTATCGCTGCTTATATTGGTGGAGTTATAGGTAACTATCTATTGAACTACAAAATATCAAGTGACACTATTAAAAAGATTTTGGCAGTTGCTTTATATATAATTGCTATTAAAATGTTGTTATTTTAATAGTTTAACAGTTAAATACTCTAGTAAGTTTTACTTAA
>JAYEPD010000143.1:0-6737 GCA_034723675.1 Campylobacterota bacterium | reverse complement strand
TATTGAACTACAAAATATCAAGTGACACTATTAAAAAGATTTTGGCAGTTGCTTTATATATAATTGCTATTAAAATGTTGTTATTTTAATAGTTTAACAGTTAAATACTCTAGTAAGTTTTACTTAATAGAGTATTTAACTACATTTTTAACTTTTTTAATTTATATATTATCCTTTATAGGATATTAAGTCAAAAAGATGTAGCATACAGCCCAAAACAACATATTTAAAAGGAAAAAAGAATTGAAATTTTTACTATTTTTAATCATCACATTCACAGTATCACAAGCAGAGATAAACAAGTACCTATTAACAGGAGATGAGTTAGTTGACCCAAGAGCTCAAGCCAAAATAACTGAGATTGGTGATGAAGTTAAGAAAAAGTTTAATATCAATCTATATCTTGATATAAAAGAGGACAATGGTATAAAAAGAGAGATAAATAGAAAAGATAGAATAGCCATAATGAAACAAAAAGAGCAAGAACTCGTAAAAAAATTACAAAAACCATACGCTGTTTTAACACTATCTATTGAACAAACATATGCAAATATTCTTATGTCTGATGATTTAAAAGAGGTATTAGATAGAGATGATATCTTAGATGGTTATGTTATACCCCTACTTGCTTCAAAGGACAAAAACAATTTATATGCCAAGATTAGTGCAGCTTCTTTAAATGGATTTGCTCAAATGGGTGATAGCATTGCAAAAAGCAAAAATGTCAAACTCGATTCAAGTATTGGTAGTGAGGGTAAAACAGCAGGAACTATTTGGAAAGTATTTATGTACACACTTGTACTCTCTGGTATAGTTTTATACACTATTATTATATTAAGAGAGAAAAAATATAGAAAACTACAAGAAGATAAGGAAAAATAAATTGTCAAATAAAAAAGAATACAAACCTATGAGTAAAGGTCTAATATACTCACTTTTTACTTTAAAATTTTTATTTGGATTGGTTTTGATCTGGTGGACTATTTGGATGACACTAAAGTCAGATGTAGGTCAAGATGATGACAACGCATTTTTAAGTACCTATCATAAAGTTGATGTAAATTATAACAATATGATGATAGAAAATATTGAATTTGCTAAAAAATACAACATCAAGTTTATATTTAACGATCATGAGATCATAGGACTTTCACACAATGATGTTTTCTTATCTCAAAGAGTTATAAAAGAGAGACCAATAAGAAAAAATATGATTAAAGTGGGTCAAAACAAATTTACAGTTTTAGTACAAGATAAAGATGCAAATAATATAGAAACTAAAAAGATAGATATTCTTGTAACAAAAAATACAAACCACAAAGAGGATGTACACCTAAACTTTATAAATGAAGACTCAAAAGAGTTCAAGATAAATAGCATAGGGCATTGGAACATCACAGGAACTGTAGAGGTAGATGGCACAAAAGGGAGTTTTTATATCAAAACAAATGCTACAGATAAAACTAAATAACTCACTTATAGTATTACCAACTTCAAGAGCAATAAGAGAGCATATAACCTCTCTTAAAAACAGAAATCAACTACTTAAAAAGTACATAACTATAGGAGATCTGTTTTTTATATCAAGTCTAGATATTAAAAATAGAAAAGATATAGATCAAAACCTTAAGATACTTTTTTTAAAAGAAGCGATAAAAAATATTGATATTAAAAAACTTGGATTTAGCGATAACTTCTCTACTTTTTTAAATCAAAGTGATTATATATTTCGTTTTTTTCTTGAAACTGCAAATGAATATATAAGTTTAGATAAACTTCTTGAATATGATACTTATACTTTATATAGTGATCATATTGAGATACTTGAACTTATATATAAAAACTACATCTCATTACTTCAAGAGAATAACTACACAGACAATATATTAAAACCATCAAACTACATCATAAATGAAGATTTTATAAAACAATATGATGATATAACTATAAACCTAGAGGGTTATTTGTCAAGTTATGAGTTCAATATCATAAAAAATTTATCAAAACTAACAACTCTATACATAAACATAACAATCAATCACTACAATGAAAAAAATATAGAACTTTTTGAAGATATAGATGAGAGACTAGAAGTTGGTTATAGTTATAAACTAGATTTTTCAAATAAAACAATAGTAGAAAAATACATAACAATAAATAACAATAAAAATATCATAATATCACCAATAAAATCACAAATATCACAAATTGCTTTCATAAAGTATCAAATCACACAAATGATAAAGCAAGGTCTAGAGCCTCAAAATATTGCAGTTATAGTACCTGATGAAAATATTATAAATCTTTTAGAACTATTTGACAACGAACACTATTTTAACTTTGCTATGGGAAGATCTATAAAAAACAATAAAATTGTACAAGTATCTAAACTATTGGTAAAATATATTACTGATTTTGAACCAAAAGATGAAGAAAAATTCAAAAACTTAAATATAAACAAAAAGACATTTGAAACTTTATTTAAAAACAATTGGAATAAAGATATAGATAAAGAGCTATTTGAAACTATACTAAATTATATATATAGTTTTGAAGAAGATGAACAAACAAAAGAGAAACTCGAACAACTAAAAATATCTTTGGAAATATTGCTTTTTACAAAAGTTTTAGATAACAATATAACATTAAAACTAAAAGAGTTTATGAAACTTTTTATAAATCAACTTATAACCATTAGTGTAGATGATACAAGTGGTGGTAAAGTTACAGTATTAGGTATACTAGAAACTAGAGATGTACAGTTTGATGGTATAATCGTTATAGATTTTAACGACAACAAAATACCAAAAATAAGTGTAAAAGATAAATTTATTTCAAGTAAACTTAAATCAATTGTAGGATTACCAACTGTTGAAGATAGAGAAAATCTTCAAAGGTATTATTATAAAAACATCTTCACAAAAGCTACAAACATAGCTATTGGTTATATAGATGACGAACAAAGTACAATGAGTAGATTTATTGTTCAACTATTTCCTAACTATAAAGAGTATTTAGTAAAATACAACTACAACAACATACTTTATAATAAAAAAAATTTAAATCATTTTTTAGATGATATAAAACTAGATGTTGATTTAAGTAAAAAAGAGTGGTCTGCAACTTCATTAAAAAGTTATCTTGAGTGTAAAAGACAATATTATTTTAAATATATATTAAATATAAAAGATCACAATATATCTATAAAACCTCAAAGTTTTGAACTAGGAAGTATCATACACAAGGCTTTGGAAACTGCTGTTAAAGAAAATAACTTTAACTATGATTTCATAAAACAATATTTAAGTAAAAATGGAAAAAACAACCCATACTTAATACTTGAACTTGAGCTTTGGAATAAAAAACTAGAACGTTTATTTATAAATGAAAAACAACGAAAAAATGATGGTACTGTTATAGTTGAAACAGAAAAACCTTTTAAACTAAAATATAAAGATATAACTATAAAAGGTGTCATAGATAGAATAGACAAACTAAAAGATAATACCCATGAGATACTTGACTATAAAACCTCATCAAGTTTAAAAATAGATACACTAAAAACATATGAAAATAGTACAGATTTTCAACTTGAGTTTTACTATTTGAGTCAAAGAGAACTTATGATAAATAGTGTTGGATATTATGATTTAAATAACAGCACCATAAAAAATGAGATCGTATTGGATGAAAAACTAAAACTTTTAGATATACATTTTGAAGCCTTAAAAACTAAAACAGTTGATTTTAAACTTACTGATGATTTATCAAAATGTCAATATTGTACATATAAAACAATATGTGATAGGGGCATATAAAATGAAACAATTTTTAGCCTTAAAAGCTAGTGCGGGGAGTGGTAAAACATTTGCTTTAACTGTACGGTATATCTCTTTGATGATACTTAAAGCAAAAGTAAATGAGATACTAACTCTTACTTTTACGAACAAAGCAGCAGCACAAATGACCCAAAGAATATACGATACTCTTTTATCATTAGGTGATGATATGGCAATTTTAGATGCTATTTCAAAAGAAACAAACCTGAAGTACAATGAGATTTTAGATAAAAAAGATACTCTTATACAAAGTTTCATATCAAATGAACTATCAATATACACAATAGATAAGTTTATAAATAAAATATTGAGAGAATTTAGTGGATATATTGATATAAATGATGATTTTGTTTTAGAAAATGATGATGAGGAGTTACTATTATATAAGTTTCTTATATCTTTGGATGATAAACAGTTTAATACACTCATATCTTTTGCTCATACTCAAAGTAAAAAACTAAGTTCAATAGTAGAACTCTTTAAAACACTTCAAGAAAAAAATGAGATCATAAAAACGATACCTTTTACATACGCACAATTTGATGCAGTTAAAACTGCTATTTTAGAAGATGCAAATATTATAAAAACATTTATTGATAAAAGTGCTGTTTCAAATTCTGGATTTAAAGCAGTTGATTTTATAACAATAGATGAACTTTTAGACAAAGGGAAAACTTGGCTAACAAAAGATAGCTTAAGTAAATTTTCTTACTTCAAAAAAGCAAAACCACCACAAGAGTTAGATGAAAACCTTACTAAATTAAAACAAAATATCGAACTATATTATCAAATACAAGAGAGTTTTACACTTAACAATCTTTTTGAGATATTTACTCACTTTAAAACATTTAGAGAAAGCTATAACAAAAATAGAAACACATTAGAGTTTAGTGATGTTACTAATATAGTCTATAAACTACTAGATAGTTTTATACAAAAGGATTTTTTATATTTTAGACTTGACACTAAATATAACCATATATTAATAGATGAGTTTCAAGACACTTCTACTTTACAATACAAAATTTTATACCATTTAATAGATGAGATTATATCAGGTGATCCAGAAGTTTTTAAAACATTTTTTTATGTTGGAGATATAAAACAATCTATCTATAGATTTAGAGGTGGAACTAAAGAGCTTTTTGATTATGTTGCTAAGAGATTTAACCCTATGCTTGAAGTTGAACTCCTTGATACAAACTATAGAAGTAGTAAAACCGTAGTAAAATTTGTAAATGATACTTTTTTGCCTTTACAAAACTATGATTATGATGAGCAGTTTGTAAATTCAAAAATTGAAGGGTTGGTAGAGATTGTACAAACATCTATAGAAAAAGAAGATATTTATGAAAACCTGTATTTAAAAGTAGATGAGTTACTTCAAAAAGGGATTGAAGCAAATAATATAGCTATATTAACTTATACAAATAAAGATGTTTTAGGTGTTTATGAGTATCTAAAAAAGAAACTACCAAATCTTAATCTAGTAACAGAGATGACCTCAAAACTTATCAATCAAAAAAATGTAAAAGCATTAATAAATGCAGTAAAATACCTCTATTTTAAAGAAGATATTTACAAAACAAATTTTAATGCACTCGTAGGTAAAAACTACACTATAGAGTTTGATTTTATAAACAATATATACAAAAAAGATATAACAACTATATTAAAAGAGTTAAGTTTTTATTTTGCAATTGTTGATGAAAATATCATAAAACTAATTGAACTATCAAAAAACTACGAATCCATAGTTGACTTTGTATATGATATAGACAAAGATGAAAGCACTATGATAAGTGGTGAAAAAAATGGTCTATCAATACTCACAATTTTCAAATCAAAAGGTTTAGAGTTTGATACAGTTATAACACTTGATAGAATCACTAAGAAAAATCCAGACAGGAGCCCTCTTCTTTTTAGTTATGATGAGATAAACTTAAACAAAATATTTTACAAAAAATCAAATCGTGAAAACCTTGATAGATATTATGAAGCAGCATTAACAAAAGAGAAAAAGTTGGTCATAGCAGATGAGTTAAATATTCTATATGTAGCACTAACGCGTGCAAAAAACAATATGATCATATTAAAAAAAGAGAAAAATAGTGTTTACAACTATCTAGGTGATTTTCCTATAAAAAAAATAGGAACTATACATATTCAATCAAAATCAAAACAACAATCAACTAAAATAGAAGATGCCTCATACACTCCAATGGATTTTGGTTATCAAGACAAAGATAAATCAATACATAGTGATGATACTAATATAAAAGCTAGATATTTTGGGATAGCTACACATTACTGTTTAGAGTTGATGAAAGAGTTTAATATAAAAAGTTTAAAAACATCTTTACATATAGTACAAAACAGATATGCAAATTTTTTAACATTAGCAGAGTTTAAAGATATAGAAAATAGAATTGAAAACTTGTTAGAAAATAAACAATTTTTAGAGATAGTAAAAGATAGTGTTTTTACAAAAGAACAAGCACTTATATATAACAATGAACATAAGATAATCGACCTACTTTTACAAAAAGAGGATAAATTTATAGTTATAGATTATAAAACAACTATAAATACAGATGTAAGTCATAATAAACAAGTTCAAAACTATAAAGAAGCTATAAAAAAGATAACTTCAACCAGTGATGTTGAAGGTTTTCTTATCTATTTACAAAAAAAAGAGATTAAAATAGTTAAAATATAATAATTTAAAGGATTGTATAACAGTTATTACTCTATAATTATTTAATATTTAAACAATTTAGATTATGCTGGTTATTATATAAATTTTACTAAATATTTTTAACAAATCTTATAAATAGGTGAATAATAGATGAATAAAAGTTTTTTAACAAATATCATAACAATAATTATTATAGTATT
>JAYEPD010000142.1:1758-8607 GCA_034723675.1 Campylobacterota bacterium | reverse complement strand
CTAAACAACTCGTTTAGTTAGTCTCTCTTAAGTGCCTTACTGTTATTGGACGCGAATTATAATAGAAATTTTATCTATTGTCAAGGTGTATCGCTTAAAAGAGGCTGAAATTTTGGAATTTGGTTTTTAAACATAAAAAAAAGCATACTTTTCAAGTGTGCTTTTTATTAAATATTTGTGTTTATTAATTTTTATTTATAATTTTCTTTATTATCATTTGTGTCAAGTTCTTGACCAATCTGCTTATATCTTCTAAAGTAATATTGTATGAAATTATCTATATTTTTGGATGTAGAACTATAGTATTTATCTTTTTTAATAGCATAAATATTTAAAAATTCACTTGCATCTTTTTTATCTAAATAATGTTTTGCTAAATTATTATAAGTATCTATGTACCATTGTTTTAAATTTTCTAGTAACTTTTTGTCTTGATTGATTGTAAGTTTTTCTGTTTCTTCATCCCAAGTTAAAACTTTAGATTCAAATAGTCCGTTTAGATGTATTAAACCCTCACAATAGTATGGTTGAACTTCATCTACTTCCATCCATGCAATAAGTCCAATCGCACGTTTGATTGTATCACTTAGTACAAACTCCTCTAAATCTTTCTCATCACTATTTTCATCTAAGAAAAATGAGACAAGACCACCAGTAGTTGCTTTGAACTCCTCTATGTTTTTAAAGTTTGCAGTTTTATTCATAACAGTTTCTGTCTCTTCATCACACCATAAGATATGTCCAAACTCATGACCAATAGTAGTTATATCATACACTTGGTGCCATTTTTGATTGTTATTTGTATTGAATAAAAACTTTCGTTCAGAAGTTAAAAACTCTTGACCTAAAATCTCAGTTGAGAGTTTTAGAAAAGGTTTAGCTCTTTGCCCTTGAAGTATCTCATCACTAAATGCAAATATTTTTTTACCATCTTTAGCCGATACTTTTTCATCATTTGGTACAACTTGTGCTGAAAAAAGTCCATTGAATTCTGCTCCAAAAAACAGAGCTGGACGACCTAAGTGGAGTTGTACTTTATCTAAGCTTTTTAAAGAGAAGTTATATATATCTTTGTTTTGTTTTGTATCTTCATTCATATCGTATATTTTTGAAAACATTGACTTTATCTTTTGTACTCTTTGGTTATTGTTTTGTAAGCTAGGATTTGTAAGGCGTATATCCCACTCTAATGCAACTGCTTTTCTAAAGTGATCTTCGTAGTATTCAAGTGGATGACCTATTTGTATAGGACCTGTTAGTTTCATCCATGCACTATCTACATCTGCCCATTTTGATACAAGCTCATCACATCTTTTTTCAGCAAGTGCTGTGATGATCGCTTGTAGGTATTGTACATGTTCCCATTTTTGATTGTATATATCATCTTCTAGTTCTATTAAGTTATCAACAAACTCCTCAAGCATATCAATTACAGATGTTACCTCTTTTTTAAAACTTTCTATATATGATGCACTTTTGTATTCACCACTAGAGTCATCTTTTTTAACTAACATTGAGTAGCTTCTATCAGCTGTGATACCATCATGCCCTTTGTCAAATAGTTCATTTGACTCTAAATATTGCATAACTTTTTCATCATCACCATCAAACTTCTCTAATAAATCTTTATTTACCCCATTGATAATCATTTTTGTCCAAGATGTTTGCCATTTAGATATCTCAACTCCTACACTATATACACCTTTAAATACCTCTTGATAAAATGGTGTTAGAAGATTGTTTGTTGTAATAAAATTAATTGTATTGTTATGGATATCAAGCCAGTACTCTTTTACAAATTGATATGCTTGCTCTTGGATACCTATAATCTCATTGTCAGTTTTATTAAGTTTTTTTAATACTTGAACTAAACCATCATCTCTTAAATTTACAACTCTTGTAATAAGTGCAAGTTTTAGATCATCACTTAAAGTCAACTCTAAATGTTTCGCAAAATCATCAATAAGTGTTAGTTTATCATCTTGACCCTTTTCAAGGTATTCATATAGTTTATTTATCTGTGCTTTTTGTTCTGTAATAAAATCATATATTTTTTGTATATCGTTTGAAAATTGCTCTTTATTCATAATTATCTACCTTTAAAGTTTACTTTTTATTTTTGGAGTATTTTTAGACTGAAAAAGTCCAATTGCTGTATTTACCATTTTAGAATTTAACACATCATCTATATTTAACTCTTTTTGTGACAATGTTGGATTTACAACAGCACTCATACTTGCTACACAACTTGATGGTTGTTCATAATTTTCTTCTTTTATATTTTTTGTTGAAGAATTTAAATCGTTATTATCATTAGGTACAGCTTTTACGACCCTGACCATATCCTTTTTTTCTTCTTTTTGAATCTTCTCGAATTCAAGTTCTGTTTCTGTACCAAATATATCAGAAACAAAATATTTAATATGTGAAAAGTTTTTATATAGTAATGTTCTACAATCTCCTGAAGCTATACTATTTAATTTTAATATATTATTTTTATATGATGAAAAATGAAAATTATTTTCAAAACATTCTCCAAAATCATAGCTTTTGTTGTATATTGATTCAGTTAATTTTTTGAATTTCTTTAATGATTCATTATCTTCAACCTCTATCTCTTTTTTATGTTCTATAACTGTATTTTCTACTTTTGTTATATCTTTTTGGACTATTTTAGTTGGTATTTGAACTTTTGTTTTCTCGATTATTGGAGTTTCTATTTTTATATTTTCAACCTCTTCTATAACCTCTTCTATCGTTTTAATATTTATTGCTTCAATCATCTTTGATAAAGTCAATATTAAAACAAATCCACTATCACTATTTAAATTTAATAGATGTTTTGAATCTGCTATTATTCTAAAAAATCTATCAAACATATACAATTCGAATTTTTTATCATTTAACAACATTTTCTGTTTTAAGTATATAGTTATCTCATCTAGAACTTGACCTATTTCATAACTTTCAAGTGATTCTATAATATCTTTTATATCACCTTTGTTTAAAACAACATCTATAATATTATCCATAAATATAGGATCTATCATACCTAACATATCTGTAACAGATGCTGTAGTTATAATACCTTTTGAAAATATTATGGATTGATCTAATAAAGTAAGAGTATCTCTTAAACTTCCTTGTCCACTTCTAGTTATAATATCTAAGGCTTCTGTTTCAAACGATATATTTTCTAAATTTAATATATGACTTAAATGATGTACTATATTTTTATCTGATATTCTTTTAAATCTAAAATGTTGTGTTCTACTTAAAATTGTTGCTGGTAATTTTAATGGATCAGTTGTAGCTAATATAAATTTAACGAATTCTGGTGGTTCTTCAAGAGTTTTTAGGAGTGCATTAAAAGCTTGAGTTGTAAGCATATGAACTTCATCTATTATAAATACTTTGTATTTTGCACTTGTAGGCTTATATTTTGTATGTTCTATTAAATCTTTTATATCATCAATACCACGATTTGAAGCTGCATCCATCTCAATAATATCAAGATGTCTATTTTCATTTGCACTTCTACAACCATCACAAACTTCACAAGGTTTTGATGTTGGGGCATTTTTACAAACAAAAGCTTTTGCCATTATCCTTGCTGTACTTGTTTTTCCACTACCTCTTAAACCACTAAAGAGATATGCATGAGATAATCTATTTGTATCTAATGCTAAACTTAAAGTTGTAGAGATAGTATCTTGTCCTATTAAATCTTCAAATCTTTTAGGTCTATATTTTAATGCTAATACTTGTCTTGCTGTTGTTGTTTGATTTTCCATCTATATCAATTCCTTTAGCCATCTTTTTGCAACTTTTTTTAAACTATCTGGATTTTCAGATGCAAAAAACTTCACTGTTGTATTCTCAAATTTTAAATCATGATTATACTCTAACTTTAAAAATTCTACAATAGCATCTCCACTATGTATAGTAATCGAATCATTTAAGTGCTTTGATATATTTTTTTCTATTAAAGGAAAATGGGTACAGCCTAAAATAACAGCATCAATTGAGGGTAAATCTTTAAAGTAGTGATAAATTGTTGTGTTTAATACTTCACCTTCAAATATACCCTCTTCAACAATGGGAACAAAAAGACCTGTAGGTATTGAGATAATATTATTATATTTAAGTTTTTTTAGTTCTTTCTCATATCTATTTGAATTTATTGTAGCTTTTGTACCTATAACTAAAATATTTGAATTTTTATTGATGATTTTATTTTCTAGTGCTTTAACACCTGATTCAATCACCCCAACTACTGGTATTGTTGTATTTGCTCTTAATTCATCTAAAGCATAAGCACTAACACTATTACAAGCAACAATAAGTATATCTATATCAAAATTTTTAAAAAACTCTAATGCTTCTAATGAATATCTAACTATTGTATTTTTATCTTTTACCCCATAAGGTACTCGTGCTGTGTCACCAAAATATACAATCTCTTCAAATAAATTATTTTCTAATAATGATTTTAAAACAGTTAACCCACCAATTCCACTATCAAAAACACCTGCTTTCATAAATACTACTCTTTACTTGTAATCTAAAATTCTTTTTGTATTATTTAAACTATCAAAAAATATTATTTGAAATAATGGATTTAATTCTACATCTGTTTCATTTATAGTTTTAAATGGGTTAAAAGTAAAACTGTTACCATCTTTTATCTCTATTAAAAAATTTAATTTACCAAGAGTTTTTATAGTATTTTTTACATCTTTATTTAATTTTTCATTTTTAACTGTTAATATATTCTCTTCTTGATGGTTTATAAGTAAAGACTTTAATGCTTCTACCTTATCTTTATAAATCTCTTTACCCCAAGTTATTGTTCCATGTTTAAAATGACATTTTCCTGTTTTATTTAAAAGTGGATGTTGTTTTGATTCTTTTATATCTTCAATCATTCCTAAAAAATAGTTTCTTCCACCAAGTATTTCCATACAATCTAAAACTATTTTTTGTATATTGATTTGTTCATCTGCTGATAAGTTATTAAATTTCATATTTTATACTTTCTTTATGCATTCATGGAGATTAAAAATTCTGCATTAGTTTTAGTCTCTTTCATTTTTTTATAAAGAAATTTTAATGACTCTACTTCATCCATCTCAGCCATAGCATTTCTAAGTATCCATATTTTTTGAAGTTCCTCTGGGTGTAAAAGAAGTTCCTCTTTTCTTGTACCAGATTTTACAATATTTACTGCTGGATAAACTCTTCTATCTGCTGCTTTTCTACTCAATACAACTTCTGAATTTCCAGTTCCTTTAAACTCTTCAAAAATAACTTCGTCCATTTTTGAACCTGTTTCTATTAATGTTGTAGCAATAATAGTTAAACTACCACCCTCTTCTATATTTCTAGCAGCTCCAAAAAATCTTTTTGGTTTATGTAGTGCATTAGCATCAACACCACCTGAAAGTACTTTACCACTTGAAGGTGTTACTGTATTATAAGCTCTTGCTAGTCTTGTAATAGAATCAAGAAGTACAACAACATCTTTTCCCATCTCTACTTCTCTTTTTGCTTTATTTATAACCATCTCAGCTACTTTAATATGATTTTGTGCAGGTAAATCAAATGTAGAACTATACACTTCACCATCTACGCTTCTTTGCATATCAGTTACCTCTTCAGGTCTCTCATCAATTAGTAAAACCATAAGTGTTGATTCAGGATGATTTTTGCTAATTCCATGTGCTATCTCTTTAAGTAGTTCTGTTTTTCCAGATTTTGGTTGAGCAACGATTAAACCTCTTTGACCTTTTCCCATTGGAGCGAACATATCAATTATTCTACCAGTTAATCTTGAAGGATTATATTCAAATTGGAATTTTTCTGTTGAATAAAGTGGTGTTAGGTTATCAAATAGAGGTCTATTTTTTGATTCATTAACAGGGAGATAATTTATTGCTTCAATTTTTAAAAGAGCATAATACTTTTCACTCTCTTTAGAAGGTGGTCGAACTTGTCCTGAAACAATATCTCCACTTCTTAAAGCAAATCTTTTAATTTGAGTAGCACTTACATAAGAATCACTATATGTATCACTAAATTTTCCATCAAGTGGTCGTAAAAATCCAAAACCTTGCTCTTTTATATCTAAAATACCTGTAAAAAGTATATATCCACCTTGTTCTGTTTGTGCTTCAAGTATTGCAAATATCAAATCTTGTCTTTGATACTCTTGAGGATTTTCAATATTTACCTCTTTACCTGCTTCAATAAGTTCCAATGTGTTTTTCTGTCTTAGGTTTTCAATAGTTAAACCTTTTACAGGTACATGTGTTCTTGATTTTTTGTTATTTTGAGATTGTGGCTTTCTTGGAGCTCTTTTTTTTGGTTCGTTAGCTTGAGTATCTTTCTGATTTTCAGTAGGATTTGATTCTGTCATATTTTTTGATTGCCTTTTGATTAGTTGTTTTAAGTGTAGTTATTTAAATACTTTTATAGTCATTCTAAATTAGTTGTGACAATTTTATTATTAATTTACTTAAAATATCATAAGTTTAATCACTATCAAAAGTACAAATAGCTCAATCCACTGATAAGTTTTATTTAAGATTAAAGGAAATAGCTTTACTAGCAAAGTAGTTTCTATCTATTTTCAGACTATAATATATTAATATATAGCTCTTAATCTTTAAGTCACGCGTAATTTCTTTGTTAATCTTAAATAAAACTTATCTGTGGATTGGGCTAAAGTACAAATTAAAATACAAATGGTATAATAATTTATGATTACAAAACCTTCCATAGAAAATCTAAAATCTCATCTTGATGTTGTGGATATAATATCACAGTTTATAGAACTTAAAAAATCTG
>JAYEPD010000142.1:0-1658 GCA_034723675.1 Campylobacterota bacterium | reverse complement strand
GCTAAAGTACAAATTAAAATACAAATGGTATAATAATTTATGATTACAAAACCTTCCATAGAAAATCTAAAATCTCATCTTGATGTTGTGGATATAATATCACAGTTTATAGAACTTAAAAAATCTGGTGCAAATTTTAAAGCTTGTTGCCCTTTTCATGGTGAAGATACTCCATCTTTTGTAGTAAGTCCCGCAAAACAGATATATCATTGTTTTGGATGTGGTGTAGGTGGAGATAGCATAAAATTTGTTATGGAATATGAAAAACTATCATATCCTGAAACTATAGAAAAACTAGCCTCCATGGTAAATGTCTCTTTAGAATATGACAATAACTTCAAAAAACAAGATACTTCAATAATAGATAAAACAAATCAACATTACCAAAAACTTTTAACACATAATGATGAAGCAACCTTATATTTAAAAAATAGAGGTATATCTGATTTTTCAATCGAAAAATTTGAGATTGGATATGCGTCAAATTCAAACGATACAATAAACTTTTTAAAAACAAGTTTTTTAAATATTGCTGATGCAAAAGAGTTTGGTATAGTTGATACTGGACAAAATGGCTTATATTCAAGATTTATAGAAAGAATCATTTTCCCTATATATACATTAAATGGTTCAATTGTAGGTTTTGGAGGAAGGACTATATCTGGACACAATGCAAAATATATAAATTCTCCACAAACTAAACTTTTTAATAAATCAAAACTATTATATGGATATAATCTTGCAAAAGAGTCAATATATAAACAAAAAAATATAATCATAACAGAGGGTTATTTAGATGTTATTATGTTACATCAAGCAGGATTTACAAATACTGTAGCTACTTTAGGTACAGCACTTACAAAAGAGCATCTACCACTTTTAAAAAGAGGAGAACCTAAAATTATATTAGCTTATGATGGAGATAATGCAGGACTAAACGCAGCATATAAAGCTAGTTTACTTTTAAGTCACAGTGATTTTATTGGTGGTGTTGTGATATTTGGTGATGGAATTGATCCTGCTGACATGGTAAAAGAGAATAAAATAGATGAGTTAAATAAGATGTTTAGTGAACCTATGAATTTTATAGAGTTTGTTATAAATCATATCATCAAACAATATAATATAGAAGACCCCTTAGAAAAACAAAATGGATTAAAAGAGACAAATGATTATATAAAAACTTTAAGTCCTATTTTACAAGAACAATATGCACCTTATATTGCTAGAATGTTAAATGTAAATTCAAAATTGGTTCAAGTACAACATTTCAATAATCAAATATCAAACAAAATAAATTTATCATCAATTGATATTGCAGAATTAAGTATCATTAAAACAATACTAGAAGATATTACATTGTTAGATAACTTAAAAGATAAACTAAAACATGAGATGTTTGAGATACATGCAAATGAATACAATATGTTAATTAATGATCCAAATAATCAGTATCTAGTAGGTTTACTACTTAATGACAAACTCAAATTATATGATAAAAAAGAGTTAAATGACCAACTTACTTTACTAATGTTACCATATTATAATAAACAACTTCAACACCTTACATATGATAAGGAGTTAAAATTTAAAGAAAAATCTAGAAAAATTAGAACAATTAAAGAAAAACTTTTAGAGTTAAAATCTGGTGATTTATT
>JAYEPD010000141.1:0-8620 GCA_034723675.1 Campylobacterota bacterium | reverse complement strand
ATAGTATATATATCACTTAAATACATCTCTAAAGATGATTTAAAACTCCCAAACTTAGGTGCAGTTGTGGGTGCTACAGGAGATAGTATCAAATCTGCATCTTGAAAAATAGATTCAAAATCATCTTTTATAAGATGTCTTACTTTTTGTGCTTTTATATAGTATGCATCATAATAACCTGAGCTTAATACAAAAGAACCTAGCATAATTCTTTTTTGTACCTCATCTGCAAAACCTTCTGTTTTAGTCTTTAGATATGTCTCTTTTAAGTTTGTTGCTTCAGCTCTATTTCCATATCTTATTCCATCATATCTACTTAGATTTGCACTAGCTTCTGCTGTTGCTACAACATAATAAGAAGACACATGTTTTTTTGTATCCATCATATTTTTATGAACTATTGTATGTCCTGCATCTTCAAGTGCTTTAATTGCAATATCAAAACCTTTTTTTACCTCATCACTTGCTTCTTCTATAAAGTTGTCAATAACAGCAATCGTAAGTTTTTTATCGCTATTTAGATTTGGTGCTACTGGAGTATATTCTACATCTGCACTTGTACTATCTTTTTTATCATAACCAGAGATAATATCATATAATATTGCAGCATCTTCAACATTTTGAGTTATAGGTCCACATTGATCAAGAGATGAAGAGTAAGCAGCAATTCCATATCGTGAAACTCTTCCATAAGTAGGCTTCATACCAACAACACCACAGTAAGCAGCAGGTTGCCTAATACTACCACCTGTATCCGTTCCAAGTGCTGCAATAGCAAGTCCTGATGCAACAGCTGCTGCACTTCCTCCTGAACTACCACCTGGTACTTTTGTATTATCGATTGGATTTAATGTTTTACCATAACAACTAGACTCTGTACTACTACCCATAGCAAACTCATCCATATTTGTTCTACCAAATGCACACAAACCTGACTTTTCAAGATTGTCTATAACTGTTGCGTTATATGGTGCGATATAACCTTTTAATATATTACTACTGCAAGTTAATTCACTACCATTTACATTTATATTATCTTTTATTGCAATTGGGATACCTGAACTATTAGAAGATACTTTTTTTGATGTAAACTGCTCTACATATGCACCTAAATATCTATTTTCTTCTATTTTTTCTACTAAATCTTCTCTAAGTTTTAAAATCTCTTCATTATTTAATGCTAATGCTTCTTTTAAAGTAATCAAACTTTCTCCTATTGTATTATATTCTATCTCTTATGATTGGATTTTATCCAAATTTTGTTTAAAAATTATATTCTATACCCATTATAGAATTGAAACCATGAGCATAATTTGGACTTGTTTCTAATTTATCTGCATCATTACCTTTTCCACTTGAACCAAATGCAAATGTTACATTAAAACTATCATCAATTTTAAAATCCATACCTAATAATCCATAACTATTTATAGGGACCTCTTTTGTTGATAAATTTGTGTTTTCATACATATACTCAAATCCTGCAGATATAAATATCTTTATTTCATCTTGTAAATATGATTTTAAATAATACCTTATACCTAATCTTTGTGTATTATAACTATTCCATTTTTCATCACTTGAACCAACTTTTACACCTCTTATGTATGATTCTGCATATGATGTTTCTACCAATAACTTTTCATTGATTTTATAAGCTAAACCAAACGAACTCCCTTCACAATCTTGCACATTCATTGTATTTATAGCTATTTTAAAATCATCTGCAAATGTAAAACTAGATAATAATATAGTTGTTAAAAGTATCCGTTTCATTAAAATCTATAACCTACACCATAGTTAAAATGTAACGCTCTATTTTGAACCTCTACTCCACCACTAGCTATAGGAACATACGCTTTTGCATAAGTTGCTCTTAACTCAGTTGATAAATACCATATTTTATTTAAATTCCATTGTTTTTGTGCTGATGCTTGTACTACAAATCCAGCAAGATGATAACCCTCACCCCATACAATCGCACCATTACCAGCTTTATGATTTGTTTCACCTTCTATTGTGATATCTGGATGAGCTATCACTATACCCCCGCCTACTCTATAAACCATACCGTTTGATGGAGTTTTATATGCTTTATTTAAAGTAAAAAAGTTTAATCCATCTGTAATCTCCCATTGTGTAACCTTTCCAGAAGTCTCTTTTGCAGGATCATCTATATATAGTTTTTGGTGTAAATGTTCAATCTCCCAAGCAGTATCATCTTCACTCCATTTTGCAAATCTTATCCCATAATAATAAGGTACTGATTGTGCATGAGTTACTAACTTTGCATCTTCTATTACAATATCATCTTCACCTTCTCTATGGTTTGTAATATCCTCTTTCATATTTGATACAACTCCACTTAAAAGTTCTACGCTATATTCAGAAGAGTATAAACTTGAACTTAATGCTAAACATAATAATGTTGATGTTAATTTTTTCACAATTGTCCTTTTTTATTTAATTATAGCTTTTTATTCATTATCTATATGTTAAACATAACATGGTATCATTACACTATGGATAAAATTTATATACTATTAGTATTTGTTGTTTCAACTCTGTTTTCTCAAACAAGTTTTGATAACTCATTTATAACTAAATATGAATATGGAAAAATGTTATATAAAAACCCTAGAGGTATAAGTTGTAGTAGATGTCATGGAGATGATGCAAGAGGCAAAATAATATCAACTTTTACACATATAAAAAATAAAAAAAAATATACTTGTACAATTAAAACAGAAGATATTACAACTATCTCATATGATGATTTTTTATTGACACTTGATCCAAAACTTGAAAAACCAAAAAAAAATTTTGATAAAACACAAGTATGTGAAAAACTCACCTATAGAAATAGTATGCCTACATATTTTTTAACACCAGAAGAGTTATCATCAATACACTTTTATCTTATAAATAAGGACGATTATGAATAGATCATATTTAATGGTAGCAGGAGACAAGGAAAAATTTTTAGATAAATTAGATGTTTTAAAAACTGATTTTGCAACAGTAAATCTTGAAGATGCAGTTTATGATAAAGATTTTGCAAGAGAATTAGTAGTTAAAAAACTTAATAATAGAGACAATAGTCGTATAATTGTTAGAGTAAATAGCCTTGATAGTTGTGGCAGAAAAGATATAGAAGCAGTAAATAAAATAAAACCATATGCTATGCGAATACCAAAAGTAAACTCTATAAAAGAGATACAAGAGGCTCTTTTATTAATAGATAAAGATATAGAGTTACATTTAACTATAGAGACCAAAGAGGCTTTAAATCTTTTATCAACATTTAAAATTGACAATAGAGTAACAACAGTTTTTTTAGGTATCTTAGATCTTTTAGAGTCATTAGAGCTTCCTCAAAATTTGTTACAATTAGAGAACCCCACTATTGATTATATTTTAAGTAAATTTTTAATAGATAGTAAACTAGCTGGGTTAAAACCAGTCTCATTTATATATCAAGATTATAAAGATCTTGAAACATTTGAAAAATGGTGTATAAAAGAGAAAAATATGGGATTTGTTTCAAAAGGGTGTACTAGCCCTTCACAAGTAGATATTGTAAATAAAATATTTATTTCAGATGATGATGAGATTAAAAGAGCAAAATATATCAAAGAGATATTTGAAATGAAACAAAAAGATGGTTGCAGTGGTTTTAGTGATGAAAAATATGGTTTTATAGATGAACCAATATATAAAGATGCTTTATTAATATTATCTAATTAAATTTATCCTAACTTTCTCGTTATCTAAAACAATAAAATTATAAAATGTAAAATCCTTTATCCAAATTATTAATCCTAAGATAATTGAATCTTATAAAATATTTACTTTTTATTGTTAGTTTTGGACTTAATTTGGTATTATTTTAAAGTTCTGATTATTAAGTTCGATTCTTTAAGAAAAATGATGCTCTTTGCAATCACAGTTAAAACTTCCCTCTTTTGCAATAGCGAAAATATTTAAATCTACATTATGTTTTTTTGCTATTTTTACTATTTTTTTCTTATATTTTAAATCAAATGTAAAAAGTACTTCATACTCTTCACCGCTACAACCTACAGACTTATCTATTTTTTCAAACAGATCAAAACCTACATTGTTAAGCTTACTTAACCTTTCTAATTCGAAAAATAACCCATCCGATATATCTAACGCACTATTTATATATTTTGATACTTCATAAAAAAACTCAGGATTTAATTTAGGTTCTATAAATTTTGATTTTTTATCTATTTTCTTACCTTTTTGCAACTTTTCTAGATCTTTTTTAACACTCCCTAAACTTCCTGTGTAGCATACCATATTGCCTATTTTTGTACCTGTTCTTAAAATTGGTTTTTTTGTTTTTGATATTACAGTTATAGATATATCTAACTTGTTATTTGATATAGTATCTCCACCTATTATTGTACAGTTAAACTTTTTTACCACTTTTTTAAAGCCAGATGATAATTGGTCTAAATCTTTTTTTGTAAAATGTGGAGGGA
The DNA here is from genome assembly GCA_034723675.1 of Campylobacterota bacterium. Taxonomy (GTDB): domain Bacteria; phylum Campylobacterota; class Campylobacteria; order Campylobacterales; family Arcobacteraceae; genus JAIOSF01. The sequence goes on along the minus strand of JAYEPD010000141.1, from coordinate 4,109 downwards.
TAGCCACACTTAACAAAATATATTTAGGTACTGCATTCATAACTATTGCATCACTTATATTTACAAGCATCGCTTTTTTGGCTATCTGCTTTAAACTCATCCATGAAGTTTTAAAGTGTACATTTTCAAAAAATGCATCCATACTATATACATACTCTCCTACAACTGCACCATCATCTCCAATAAATTTATTATTACTAAATTGTTTTATAAAATATTCTTCTTTATTTATTTTTTCTTCCATATAGTTCAATCCTAATTCTAGTTATTATAGTTCAATTTATTATAATACAATCCTATAATAAGTTTTACTTAAGATTAAAGGAAATAGCTTTACTAGTAAACAAGTTTTTATATATCTTCAGATTAAAATGTATTAATAAATGGCTCTTAATCTTCTAATCACGCGTAATTTCTTTGTTAATCTTAAGTAAAACTTATTATAGGATTGTACTTTAGTTATTCTTCCGATAAGTTTTCTTAAAGTAAATTATAACATTAAAAAGATATAATATAAGCTATTTTTAAAAAAGGAAATGAGAATTGGATTATTTAAAAGTTATTGGTAAAAAACCTCTTAAAGGTAAAGTTAAAATCAGTGGGGCAAAAAATGCGGCACTTCCACTTTTAGCTTCTACAATTTTATCAAAAAATAAAATCAATATATATAACCTTCCTGATGTAGTGGATATAAATACATTATTGAAACTACTTGGTATGCTAGGTTCTATTTATACAAAAAATGGCAACAACTTAACAATTGATTCATTCCCTATAGATAAAACTAAAGCTACTTATGAGATTGTAAAAACAATGAGAGCATCTATACTTGTACTTGGTCCTTTATTGGCAAGATTTGGTCATTGTGAAGTTTCACTTCCTGGTGGTTGTGCTATAGGTCAAAGACCTGTAGACTTACATTTAAAAGCATTAGAACAGATGGGTGCTATTATTAATATCAAAAATGGTTATATAGAAGCAAAAGCTCCTGATGGTTTAAAAGGTACTACTATTGTATTTGATAAGATCACCGTAACTGGAACTGAAAATATTGTTATGGCAGCAGCACTAGCAAATGGGCAAACAACTATAATAAATGCAGCAAGGGAACCTGAAGTTGTACAACTTTGTGAAGTGATAAAAGATGCTGGAGTTAAAATAGATGGTATCGGTACAAATACAATCACTGTAGTTGGAACAAATAAAGAGCTACTTAGTTTTGAAGATTTTTCAATTATCCCTGACAGGATAGAAGCTGGAACTTATCTTTGTGCTGGAGCTATCACTAACTCTATTTTAACTGTAACTAATGTAATTCCAAAACATCTTGAAGCTGTAATGTCAAAATTTGAAGAGATGGGATTTATGATACAAAAAACATCTGATACTATTACTATATTACCTGCAAATAAAATAAAACCAATACATCTAATAACAACAGAATATCCTGGTTTTCCTACAGATATGCAAGCTCAATTTATGGCTATAACTACTATAGCTGATGGTGTTAGTATAATAGATGAAAAGTTATTTGAAAATAGATTTATGCATGTTGCAGAACTTGTGAGAATGGGTGCAGATATAACTGTAAATGGTACAGTTGCAACTGTGATGGGTGATAAAAATAAACTTTTTGGTACAGATGTTATGGCTACAGATCTAAGAGCTAGTTCAGCACTTGTATTAGCAGCACTTGTATCACAAAACGAAACAAATATACATAGAATTTATCATTTAGATCGTGGATATGATAGATTAGAGACTAAATTGTCAAATTTAGGTGCAAATATAACACGAGAATCAAAAGAGAGATAAGAAGATGAGACATTTTTTAACATTAAAAGATTTTACAAAAGCAGAACTTTTAGAGATCATAGATATAGCGGTCACTATAAAAAAAGAGACAAAAAAAAGAATATTTAAAAAATATATGCCAAATCAAACGCTTGGTATGATTTTTGAAAAAAGTAGTACTAGAACTAGAGTTAGTTTTGAAACAGGGATTTATCAGCTAGGTGGAGTGGGTCTTTTTTTGAGTTCAAATGATATACAACTAGGTCGTGGAGAGCCTATATGTGATACAAGTAGAGTTATAAGTAGAATGGTTGATATGATTATGATAAGAAACGATTCTCAAAAAGAGCTAGAAGAGTTTGCCTCATATTCAAAAGTTCCTATTATCAATGGGCTTACAGATAAGTTTCACCCTGTTCAACTTATGGCTGATTATTTAACTATATGTGAATATAAACTTGAAAAAAATCTAAAAGTTGCATATATTGGTGATGGAAACAACATGACCCATTCTTGGCTTATGTTAGCATCTATTATGGGATTTGAGCTTAGAATTGCGACACCAAAAGGTTATGAAGTTGATAAAAATATATTAAAAGATGCTATAAAACTTTCTAAAAAAAGTGGAGCTAAAATAATTGTATCAAATGATCCTACAGAGGCTATCAAAGATGCAACAGTTGTCACAACAGATACTTGGGTATCTATGGGACAAGAGGTAGAAAAAGAGAAAAGAGTTAAAGAGTTCAAAGGTTTTAAAGTTACAAAAAAGCTTATGAAAAAAGCAGATAAAAAAGCTATCTTTTTACACTGTTTACCCGCATATAGAGAATATGAAGTAAGTACTGAAGTATTTGAAGAACATAGTGAAGTTATATTCACTGAAGCTGAAAATAGACTTCATGCACAAAAAGCTATAATGGTATATTTAGATAGGAATAGAAACTAATGATAGACTTTACAAAATTTACAAAATACTCAAAACCAGGACCTAGATATACCTCTTATCCAACAGCTCCTGAGTTTAATACAGAGTTTACACAAAATGATTTAATCCAAAAATTCAAAGCTCAAAGTGAAAATAGACCATTATCTTTGTATATACATATCCCTTTTTGTAGAAGTGCTTGTTATTTTTGTGGTTGTAATGTTATTTTTACAAGTAAAGAGGATAAAAAAGTAAGATACATAGAATACTTAAAAAAAGAGCTTAAGATTTTAGCAAAACATCTAAATACAAATAGATTAGTAACTCAAATGCATTTTGGTGGTGGTACACCTACATTTCTTGACCCATCACAACTAAAAGAGGTTTTAGATGCTATAAGAACAACATTTCCCAACTTTAGTGATGATGCCGAGGTATCTTGTGAAGTAGACCCTAGATTTTTTGAACAAGGTCATATGGATGTCCTAAAAGATGCAGGGTGTAATCGTCTTAGCTTTGGGGTACAAGACCTAGACCCACAGGTACAAAAAACTATACATAGAATACAACCTTTTGAAACAACACAAAATGTTGTAAATATAGCACGAAATGCAGGTATCAAGTCTATAAATATAGATTTAATCTATGGACTTCCTCACCAAACAAAAGAAACTTTTGCAAAAACTATTAGAGATATAGTAAAACTAGACCCTGATAGATTAGCTGTGTTTAACTACGCTCATGTTCCTTGGATGATGAAGACTCAAAGAAAGTTTGACGAAACTACATTTGCACCACCATCTACTAAACTAGAAATCTTAAAAGACTCTATAGAATTTTTTGGTTCTGTTGGATATAAAATGGTTGGTATGGATCACTTTGCAAAACCTGAGGATGAGTTATTTAAAGCGATTGAAAAAGGTGAACTTCATAGAAACTTCCAAGGATACACAACAAAAGGTGGTGCTGATTTAATTGGTATTGGGGTTACCTCTATTGGTGATGGTGTTGATTATTATACACAAAACTTTAAAACTTTAAATGAATATGAAGAAGCTATAGATGCGGGGAATTTACCTGTATTTAAAGGCTACAAGTTAAATGACGATGATATATTAAGACAGTTTGTTATCATGGAGCTTATGTCAAACTTCTCTTTGGATATGAAAAGAGTTGAAAAAGAATTTAATATAGACTTTAAAGAGTACTTTAGTGATGCATTAGAGATGCTTCAAGAGTTTGTAGATGCTGATTTAGTAACTATAAGTGAAGATAAAATCACAGTAAGCCAAACAGGTACAATGTTGATACGAAATATATCTATGCCATTTGATGCTTATTTACATAAAATTCCAGAAGATAAAAGAAGATTTAGTAAAACTATTTA
>JAYEPD010000140.1:0-29631 GCA_034723675.1 Campylobacterota bacterium | reverse complement strand
CTGCTTGCATAAAGACTTCAAACGGTGTTTTAAATCCAAGTGACTTTCTAGGTCTATGATTTAGCTTATTTTGGATTGTAACTATTTCCTCTTTAGAGATATTCTCAAACTCACTTTTTTTAGGGATATATACTTTTAATAAGCTCTATACCGTCCATCTTTGGCATACTTATATCAGTAATAACAATATCATAATAACTAAAATAGTTTTTGAAATATTGTTTGTAAAGAGATAATCCCATCTCTCCATCAAAAGCTATATCTACACTTTTAAATATATTTTCAAAGAGATCTTTTGTTTCATCTCTAAAGTTTTTATCATCTTCTATATATAGAACATTTAAATTTTTTGTTAATTGATGTAAGCTATTAAAATCTACCATTTATATAATCATTATATTTTTATTTGACCATTTATAGCTTTAGAAAGTGATAAAATATCAACATTTTCTAAGCTAACACCTGTTGGAACACCTTGAGCTATTTTCGTAAAATTTATAGAAAATTGTTTCAATCTATCTTCTATATACATTATAAAAGCATCATTGGCTAAGCTAGGACTTACTGCAAAAAGTATGTTATTGATATTGTTTATTTTTATAATATCAATTAAACTTTTTATAACAAAATCATCTAAAGCTTCAAGAACAAAATATTTTCCATCAAATTGTTTGGAGTCCTCTATAACAAAAATATCTTTAGCATTTTGGACTATACATAGTGTTGATTTATCTCTATCTTCATCTAAGCAAATTTCACAAATCTCATTTTCGCTTATACTATGACAATTTATACATTTTCTTATATCTTTTATTGCAGTTTCTATACTATGAGAAAGTTTCATACCTGCATAGGTGTTTTCAGATACTATATAATAAGCCAATCGTATCGCTGACTTTTTCCCAATAGTTGGAAGCATCTCAAATGATTCTACTAAGTCATAAAATTTTTCTAATCCCTTATTCATAAGTTTCATTATATCTAAAATAGGATAAAATAAAGGCTAAAAATTATAAAAAGAGGTATTTAATATTGACTGATTTATGTTATTATGAAGTGTTACAAGTACAAAGAGATGCTGATAAAAGCACAATAAAAAAAGCATATAGAAAAATGGCAATGCAATATCATCCAGATAAAAATCCTGGAGACAATGAAGCTGAAGAAAATTTCAAATCTGTAAATGAAGCTTATCAAGTATTAAGTGATGAAGAGAAAAGATCTATATATGATAGATATGGAAAAGATGGTTTAGAAGGGCATGGACAAGGTGGAGGATTCTCACGAGGTGGAGGATTTGATGATTTAGGTTCTATATTTGAAGAGATGTTTGGAGGAGGTTTTGGCGGTGGACAATCAAGACAAAGAGAACAAAAAACATATAGTTATGACTTAGATACAGAAATACAAGTAAATTTAGACTTTAAAGAGTCGATTTTTGGTTGTAAAAAAGAGCTTAAGTTTAAATACAAAACAGCTTGTAAATCTTGTAAAGGTACAGGTGCAAAAGGTGGTAAACTAAGTACTTGTAGCACTTGTAATGGTGTTGGTCAAGTTCATATGAAACAAGGTTTTATGACATTTGCTCAAACTTGTCCACACTGTAATGGTACAGGTAAATCTGTAGCTGCTAGATGTGATGATTGTAGTGGTACAGGATACGATGAAAAAGAGGAAAGTTTTAGTGTTGATATACCTGAGGGTATAAGTGGTGGAAACAGAATAAGAGTAGGGGGTCGAGGAAATATCGCTCCAAATGGCACACGAGGAGATCTATATATAGTTATTAATGTAACAGAAGATAAAAACTTTGTAAGACATGATGATGATATCTATCTTGAAGTCCCACTATTTTTTACACAAATTGCACTTGGAGAGACTATAAAAATACCAGGTTTAAGGGGTGAATTAGAGTTAATCATACCTAAAAATGCAAGAGATAAAGAGCAAATAATATTTAAAAACGAAGGTGTAAAAAATGTAAATGGATACGGAAAAGGTAATTTTATAGCACAGATAAAAATACAATATCCAAATAGTTTAAATAGTGAACAAACTGAATTATTAGAAAAATTACAAACAAGTTTTGGAATAGAATCAAAGCCACATGAAGATACATTTAATGGTATGTTTGAAACTGTAAAAGGTTGGTTTAAATAGATGAATATAAAAGTACAACCGATGGGTCCTTATCAAACAAATTGTTACATAGTTACTGTTAATGATAAGGATTTTATTATAGATCCTGGTGTTGATGCTACTAATTGGGTCGTAGAAAATACAACAAACCCTGTAGCTATTTTAAACACACATGGACATTTTGATCATGTTTGGAGTAATCAAGAGTTAAAAGAGAAATTAAATCTACCTATATATTGTCCAAAAGATGATTGTTTTATGTTAGAAAATGATCCTTTTGGTCAAGGTACGCCAAAAAGTGAAGTGGATTTTATGGTAGAGCATGATGAAGTAGTTAAATTTGATAATATAAATATAACTTTTCACCATTTTGCTGGACATACACCTGGGTGTAGTGCTATTGAGATAGATGGTAGTTTATTTAGTGGAGATTTTATATTTAATGGGAGTATAGGAAGAGTTGATTTTCCATATTCACAACCCCAAGATATGATAAAAAGTATACATAAAGTATTGAGTTGGGATAAAGATATAGATATATATTCAGGACATGGGGAACCAACAACTTTAAAAGAAGAGGTAAATTCATTAAAAAATTGGTTAAATTACTTATAAAGGTTTATAATGGCTGTAGAAGATAAAAACTTATTTGACAAACTTGAACTTCTAGTTGATGAAGTTCATATAAAAGAAGTTAAAGAGATTATCGCTGCCTTATCCAAAATAAATGATTTTAAACACAATATAGAAGATGATTTATGTGAAAATAGTATATATGAAAAGATAGCATATGAGTTAGAAAAAGAGTTTAATATCAAAGATTTTAAAATAGTACAAGTTGAAAATGATATAGAGACTATGTTGTATCAGCATGGAAATGAATCAAATTTTAGATATAAGTTTACAAATATAGTGGCTCATGGAACTTCTATAAATATTTTGCTTGATGATAAAAAGTTATCAGAGTTTGAGAAACTAAGTATCAATAGTTATTTTAAAGAGTTAGTGCATCTTTTGTATATACAGTTTGTTTTAGTTGATTTACAAAAATCATCACATATTGATCAATTAACACAATTAAAAAATCGGCTTTCATTTCAAGAGGAGATGAAAGCTATAATACCCTTAGCATTAAGAGAAAAGATGAAAATTGGTGTTTTACTTGTAAATATAGATAGATTTAGAGCAGTTAACGATGAACATGGAAATGAATTTGGTGATAAGTTTTTGCAACTATATGCAAAAACTATAAAAGATACAATACGAAACTCAGATATTGCTATAAGATTTGGTGGTGGTGAGTTTTTAATCTTATATTTAAATGTTGATAGTGAGATAAAAATACTAGAATTAGCAAACAAACTTAAAGATAAACTCTCCCAAACATATTTAATAACACCAAATAATGATAAATTTAAAAAGACTGTTTGTATTGGAGTATCTTTATTTCCCGAAGATTCAATGGATATAAACGAAGTTGTAAAAAATGCAGAAGTTGCACTTAGTGGTGCAAAAGATAGTGGAAGAAATCATGTTTTAAGGTATAGTGCTGAAAATGAAAGTACTATAGATTTTTTTTAAATTAACCTACTAATAATAAAGAGTAAAAATGACATTTAAACAATTAGGATTATCAAAAGAGATAATAAAAGCATGTGAAGATAAGGGTTATGAAAAACCAACAAAGATACAAGAGGAAGCTATAGATATAGTTTTAAGAAAAAGAGACCTTTTAGCTATTGCAAAAACAGGTACAGGAAAAACAGCTGCTTTTGTTTTACCAATGCTGCACACTATTAAACTACAACAAGAGAGATTAAAACAGCAAAATGAAGATGAAAATATAATTTTATCAAAACTTATAATAGCTCCCACAAGAGAGTTAGCTCTACAATTAGAAAAAAGTGTTAAGGCTTATGGAAAATATCTTGATATAAAAACACTTTGTATATATGGTGGTTCAAATATAAAACCACAAATAAAAAAACTTGAAGATAAAGTTCATGTAGTAATAGCTACTACAGGAAGACTTATGGACTTAATAAAACAAGATAAAATCAATGTCACAAAAGTTGATACTTTGGTTCTTGATGAAGCTGATAGTATGCTTGATATGGGTTTTGTAGAAGATATAGAGTTTGTTATGTCAAAACTTACAAATCTAGAACAAAATATACTTTGCTCTGCAACTTTAGGACCAAATATCAAAAAACTATCAAATAAGTTACTTATAAACCCAAAAATCATAGAAGTTAAATCTACAGATAGAGTTAATGACAGAATAGAACAAATAGCATATCCTGTAACATCGAATAAAAAACTAGAGATGCTTTCATTTTTAATTGGAAGTCAAAATATGCAGCAAGTTTTAGTTTTTTCTAAAACAAAAGCACAAGCAGAAGATATTGTTAAAAATCTTAAATTAGATGGTTTAAAAGCAGCTTCTATACATGGTGATAAAACGCATGGTGCAAGGGTAAAAGCAATTAAGCAATTTAAAGAGGGTGATATAAGAGTATTGGTTGCTACTGATGTTGCAGCAAGGGGACTTGATATAGTTGATCTTTTTTATGTTATAAATTTTGATTTACCATTTATGCCTATAGATTATGTACATAGAATAGGACGAACAGCACGAGCTGGAAAAAATGGTATAGCTATATCACTACTTGATGAATATGACTTAGCAGCTATAATAGAGGTTGAAAAGTTTGTTAGTACTAAAATACCAAGATTATCTTTAGAAGGATTTGAAGTTGATAAAAGGATGAAAATGATATCAACTAAAAAAATAGTAGAAACAAAAGATGATCTAAAAAGGAAAAAAACAGGTGGTGCTTTTGGTAATAAAAAGCATAAAAAAACCGATAAATCAAAACCTAAACAAAGAGGTAAAAGAATAATAGGGGATAAGCGATAAGTAAAGCACAATAAATTAAGTAGCCTGATCTTATATTCAGTTTTACTTAAGATTAAAGGAAATAGCTTTACTAGCAAAGTAATTTTTATCTATTTTTAGAGATAAATATATTAATATATGGCTCTTAATATTCAGGTCACGCGTAATTTCTTTGTTAATCTTAAGTAAAACTGAATATAAGATTAGGCTATAGATTGAGCTTCACTAAATTTTAATTAACCATATCATAATAATATTTTAGATAAAATCGCTAAAATATAAATATACCAAAAGGGGTTTAAGTGAACAAAAGAGTCCTTGTAAAATTTTCAGGTGAAGCGTTAGCAGGTACAAACGGTTATGGAATAGATACAAAAATCTTAGCATACATAGCCAATGAGATAAAACAGTTAGTTGACAATAATATTGAAGTTGGTATAGTAATAGGTGGTGGTAACATTGTAAGAGGTGTTAGTGCTGCTGCTGATGGTGTTATAAAAAGAACTAGTGGTGATTATATGGGTATGTTAGCTACTGTTGTAAATGGTATAGCTATGCAAGAAGCTTTAGAGCATATAGAGGTACCAGCGAGGCTTCAAACAGCTATAAAGATGGAGCAAATAGCCGAACCATATATCGTAAGAAAAGCTACAAGACATCTTGAAAAAGGTAGAGTGGTTATATTTAGTGCAGGTACAGGAAATCCTTTCTTTACAACAGATACAGCTGCAACCTTAAGAGCTAGTGAGATTGGTGCAACTATGTTAATCAAAGCTACAAAAGTTGATGGTGTTTATGATAAAGACCCAGCGAAATTTGAAGACGCAATAAAACTTGATACTATAACTTACGATGAAGCTTTAAAAGATCATATTAAAGTTATGGATGATACAGCAATAGCATTAGCTAAAGATAACAAACTTCCAATAATAGTAGCAAATATGAATAAAAAAGGGAACTTATTAAATATAGTAAATGATGATTTTAGTCAGTGTTCTATAGTTAAGTAATAAAATAAATAGTAAAATTTAGGGGATAAAATGAGATTAGAAGAGATATTAGCACAGGCATTAGAAAAAACAAATAACGATAGATATGTATTAAGTGTTGCAGTTGGTCAAAGAGCTGATGCGTTAAGTAAAGGAGCAAAACCTTTAATAGAAAGTAATCTAACAAAAAATATGAAATATACAGATATAGCTATACAAGAGATAGCAACTGGTGTATTAATTATTGATAATGTAGAGTAAAATATTTTAGTTAAAATTGAATAAGTTTTTAGAAAAGATAAAAGAGACTAATAGTATAGATGATGCTATTAGTTTATTAAAATCAAATTTCCAATACACAGATGAGATTAAAAAAGCACTTGCTTTTTCAATAAAATCTCATGAAAATCAATACAGAAAAAGTGGTGAACCTTATGTTGTACACCCAATATTAGTAGCAACAATAACTGCATATTTTAGTGATGATTCCCATATGGTGATCTCAGCACTTTTACATGATGTTGTAGAAGATACGGATATTGGTATTGAAAAGATTGAAGAGATGTTTGGTAAAGATGTTTCTCATATAGTTGATAGCCTTACAAAAATAGTTGAAATTAGAGAGCATGAATTAGCACCTTCAGGGGATGATAAAAAATTATTGTCATCAGCTTTGACTTTTAGAAAGATGTTAATAGCTTCTATTAGTGATGTTAGAGTCTTAGTTGTCAAACTTTGTGATAGGTTACACAATATGCTTACTCTTGATGCTCTAAAAGAGGAGAAACAAAAAAGAATTTCAGAAGAAACTTTAGTAGTTTACGCACCAATTGCACATAGACTAGGAATTGCTAGTATTAAGAATACATTAGAAGATATATCATTTTCTTATTTATATCCTTATGAGTATAAAAAAATAGCAGATTATTTAACAACACATCAACAGAAAATACAACTTACACTTAATAACTTTTTAACAAAAATAAAAGAGATATTGGAAAAAAATGGTATAGAAGATAAAGATTTTAAAATATTTAGTAGAATAAAGCATAACTATTCTATATATCTTAAAATGCAAAGAAAAGGTATAAGTATAGATGAGGTTCTTGACCTATATGCAATAAGAATATTAACAAATACTCCAATATCTTGCTATAAAACTTTGGGTATAATGCATACAAATTTTAAACCAATTGTTGCTAGATTTAAGGATTATATATCTGTACCTAAAGAGAATGGTTACCAAACAATACACACTACGGTTTTTTCAAATTCTAAAATTTTTGAGATACAACTAAGAACATTTGATATGCATAATGTTGCAGAGTTTGGAGTAGCCGCACATTGGAAATATAAAAATGGCGATAATAATACAAAAAATATTAACCTTGATTGGTTACACTCTTTGGCATCAAATGATTCTTCTGTTAGTGAATTTTATAACGATGCTAAACAAGATTTATATAGTGAAGACATTGTAGTGTACTCACCAAAAGGTGATATATTTTCACTTCCAAGAGATGCAACTGCTTTTGACTTTGCCTATGAGATACATACAGATGTTGGAAATAATGCAAATGAAGCAACGATAAACAATATTAAAAAACCATTATTAACACAACTTAAAAGTGGTGATATTGTTGAAATTATAACAGCAAATCATATTATACCTAGATGTAGTTGGAAAGATATAGTTCAAACTACTAAAGCTAAGAGATCTATTAAAGTGTTGTGTCAAAATAGATTAAGACATATAGATGAACTCACAAGTTCAAATATTATAAATACAATTTTCTCAAGATACAAAGAAAATATTTTGAATCTCTTAGATGATTTAAATACAGGAAATATAAAAAAAGTAGTTTATAATTTGGATCATTTAAAAAATGTTAAAAAAACTATACAAAATAAGATAAAAGAGCAAGATGGATTTTTAGCAAGATTAAAAATACAAAATCTTAGTTTAAAAAAGATAAGATTTGATAATGTTTTAATATATTCAAATTTTAGTATAAATTCAGTATCATTTGACCATTGTTGTCATCCTAAATTTGGAGATGATATTGTTGCAATAAAAGATTCAAAAGATGTAATAATTCATCATAAGATGTGTGAAACAGCATATAAAAAGATGAAAAAGAAAAAACATATGTTATTTTGTGATTGGATAAATGACAAGTTTTATACTTATAAAATGGTTGTAAGTTTTCCAAATATTAGAGGAGAGATGGCTAGACTATTAATGCATCTCTCCGTAGATCATGAAGCAACAATATTATTTATAGAATATGGTAAAGATAAATATGCGTCAAATCAATATTGTAAAATAGATTTTGAAATAAAAAATGAAAATAAAGAAGAAGTAAAAGCGATGATAGAACAAAAAGTAAAAATAATTGAATTTTACTTAAATATAGATGCATATAAATAGGGAAAAAAATGGAAATTAAGATTAAAGAAGCAATTGATGAGATTAGTAGAGGTACCCAAGAGATTATAGATGAAGCAAGACTTGAAAAATTAATAAGAAAGTATTATGAAACTGGTGAAAACTACTTTGTAAAAGCAGGTTTTGATCCAACTGCACCAGATCTTCATCTTGGACATACAGTTTTACTTCAAAAGTTAAGTATATTTCAAAAATATGGAGCAATAATACAATTTTTGATAGGCGATTTTACAGCTACAATAGGTGATCCAACAGGAAAAAGTGCTACAAGAAAAGTATTAAGTAGTGATGATGTGATCATCAATGCTCAAAGTTATAAAACTCAAGTATTTAAAATACTTGATGAGTCTAAAACTCAAGTTGTTTTTAATAGCAGTTGGTTAAATGAACTAGGAGCAGCAGGGATGATTGCACTTACATCAAATCTTACAGTTGCAAGAATGCTTGAAAGAGATGATTTTTCTAAAAGATTTGCATCAAATACTCCAATTGCAGTTAGTGAATTTACATATCCATTGTTACAAGGCTATGATAGTGTACATTTAAAGTCAGATGTTGAGATTGGTGGAACTGATCAAAAATTTAATCTACTTATGGGTAGACAACTTCAAAAAGCTTATGATGTGAAAAAACAACAGGTTGTTTTGATGATGCCAATTTTAGAAGGTCTTGATGGTGTTGCTAAAATGTCAAAATCTTTAGGTAACTATATAGGTGTTACTGATGATGCAAATGATATGTTTGGTAAAGTATTAAGTATCAGTGATGAGCTTATGTGGAGATACTTTGAACTGTTATCTTCTAAAAAAATAGTAGAGATAAAGATATTAAAAAAAGGTGTAGAAGATAAGTCTTTACATCCAAAAAAAGTAAAAGAGATGTTGGCAATAGAGATTGTAGATAGATTTCATGGTAATGGTTCAGGAGAATTAGCTTCTTTGGAGTTTGCAAAAATATTTGCAAAAAAAGATATACCAACAACTATGGATGAATATAACTTAGATTTAGGAATAGGAATACTTCAAGCTTTAGTAGATACAAAACTTGTACCTTCTACATCACAAGCAAGAAGAGATATAAAAGCTGGTGCTGTTAAAATAGATCAAGTTAAAGTAGATAATGATAAACTAGAGTTATCTTTAGGTGAATTTGTATTGCAAAAAGGTAAAAAAAGTTTTGTAAAGATTATAGTAAAATAAAGGAATTATTATGAAAATAGGAAAATATGAGATAGAAAAACCAATTGTTCAAGGTGGAATGGGTGTTGGAATTAGTTGGGATAAACTAGCTGGTAATGTTTCACTTGAAGGTGGTCTTGGTGTTGTTAGTTCAGTTGGTACTGGTTACTATCAAAATAAAGAATTTTCTCATAAAAATATTCAAGATAAACCATATAGTGAAGAAAACTTTTATTCAAGAGATGGATTATTTGAAATTATTAAAAATACAAGAGCAATATGTGCAGATATGCCAATAGCTGTAAATGTATTGTACGCATCAAATGATTATGGAAGAATAGTAAAAGATTCATGTGAAGCAGGTGCAAATATAATCATAACAGGAGCTGGAATACCAACGAATATGCCAGAGTTTACAAAAGAGTTTCCTGATGTTGCACTTATTCCAATAGTTAGTTCAGCTCGTGCTTTAAAACTTATATGTAAAAAATGGAAAAGATATGACAAATTACCAGATGCTGTTATCGTTGAAGGTCCTCTAAGTGGGGGACATCAAGGTTTTAAATATGATGACTGTTTTAAAGATGAATTTCAACTTGAAAATATAGTACCACCTGTAATAGAAGAGGCAAAAAATTGGGGTAATATGCCTATAATTGCAGCAGGTGGTATATGGGACAAAAGTGATATAGATAAATTTTTAGATATGGGTTGTGCAGCAGTTCAGATGGCTACTAGATTTATAGGTACATTTGAATGTGATGCTAATGAGAGCTTTAAAGATGTTCTTATAAATGCTAAATCTGATGATATAAAACTTCTAAAATCTCCTGTAGGACTTCCAGCAAGAGGTGTAAGAACAAACTTACAAAAAATGATAGAAGAGGATACAGCACCTAAAGTTGCCTGTATAAGTAACTGTGTAGCACCTTGTAATAGAGGTGAAGAAGCTAAAGCTGTTGGTTATTGTATTGCTGATAGATTAAGTGCTGCATATATGGGAGATACAGACACTGGATTATTTTTCACAGGATCAAATGGATATAAGTTAGAGAAGCTTATAAGTGTAAAAGAATTAATGGAAAAATTAACAAACGGCGAATAAATTGAACAAAGTGATAAAATATTTTTTAATTCTAATAATATTTTCAACATATTCTTTCTCAGTTTCAACTAAATATTACCAAGAGAAGTACAATGCAACAAAAAAGCTTTATCTTGGTTCTGTTATGTCTAACAATAAAGCCAAAGAGATAGAATACCTAAAAAAACTAATTAGATTTGGCGATAAACTAAATATAGATACGATTAAGTATAAAAAAGAGTTAAATAAATTAGATAAAACAATCATCTCCAATAATAAAATAAGAGTAAAATCTATAATAAAATCAAAGTATTCAATAAAAAGTGTAAAACAATCAAAAACAGAGATAACAATAATATTTTATAAAAATATCAATAAATCATATATTGATTTTTATGAAAGAAAAACATCTAAATATCACAGAGACTACTTTGATATAAAAGGTAGCTATAAAAATGCTAAAATTAAAAAATTAAGATTTAAGGATATAGATAGAACTACAATTTACCAACATAAAAAAAATATACTTCGAATCTATCTTCAAGATAAATATAACCCTAAAACAACATATAGTATAAATAAAAACATATTGAAAATTAATGTAGGTAAAAAAAAGAAAAAAAGTATAAATAAAGTAAAAATGTTAAAAAACAATGTTAATCAAAAGTCTATTAACACACAATTTTTAAAAACTAAAAAATACAATATCTCAAAAGTTGAACAACTAGGAAATAGTATTGTTATTAATTTTACACATAAAATTAATAAATCATATTTAAAATTTTATGAAAAGAAAATAAATGGAAAAAATAGAGATTATTTTGATATTAGTGGAAGATACAAAGGTGCAAAAAGTAAAAAAATAAAATTAGAAAGTATTGAGAAAACTGTTGTTTATCAACATAAAAAAGATATATTAAGAATATATTTACAAAATAAAAAAAGTCCAAATACGATATATATTTTTAATAACAATAAAATAATCATAAAAGTACTAGATAAAAATAAAGCTGTATTAGGAAATAATTTATTAAATAACTCGATTTACAATAAAAAGATTGTAATTGATGCAGGTCATGGAGGGAAAGATTCAGGTGCTGTTGGAAAAAATAAGAATTATGAAAAAACAGTTGTTTTAAATATATCAAAATATCTAAAAAAAGAGTTAGAAAAAAAAGGTTTTAAAGTTTACCTTACAAGATCAAGAGATAAATATATAAAACTTTTAAATAGAACAAAATATGCAAATAAAAAGAATGCAGATATGTTTATATCTATACATGCAAATGCAGCAAGAAAAAGTAGGGCGAAAAAAGCACATGGAGTTGAGACTTACTTTTTAAGTCCAGCAAGAAGTGCAAGAGCTAAAAGAGTTGCAGCCTTAGAAAATAAAGGTGATATGAAAAAGATGGGATGGAGTAGTAAAAACTCTTTACTAACTATCTTAAATCAAGGTAAAATAACTGCTTCAAATAAAATGGCTATAGATATTCAAAAAAATATGTTATATACACTTAGAAAAAGGTATGGAGATAAAACAATTAGAGATGGTGGTGTAAGAGAGGGACCTTTTTGGGTTTTAGTTGGTGCTCAAATGCCATCAGTTCTTATTGAGATAGGATATATAAGTCATCCAAAAGAGGGGAGAAGAATAGCAACAAGAGAGTATCAAAAAAGGACTGCAATTGGAATAGCTAATGGTATTGAGAGTTATTTTATTAAAAACTAACGCTCACATATATTAGTTATCTTCTTTTAACTTTCTTCTGGCACGCATTTTTTGAGTTGCTAATTTTCTCATATCTTCCGTTGTATCTAACTCATCCATTATCTCTAAACCAAGTAATGTTTCTAAACAATCTTCTAAAGTAACGATACCTTCAGTTTGATCATATCCATCTGTAACTATCAACATATGACCTTTAGTTTTTGTAAAACTACTAAGTCCTTTTAATACAGGTATATTTTCATTTATACTTTCTACATTAGTCATAATAGATTCTATACTAACATCTGGATTTTTAATAGCATGTTTAAATAATTTTTTTGTTAGAACCATACCTACAATATTATCAATATCATTATCATAAACAGGAACTCTTGAGAATTTAAATGTTCTTTTATCCTCTAATAAATCCTTTATGATTGTATCTTTTTGTACTGCAAAAACAACACTTCTTGGAGTTAAAATATCTTTTATTTTTATAACTTTAAGAGATAAAGTATTTCCTATAATATCAGATTCCATATCATTAATAATACCGTCCTCTTCACTTAAAAGTGCTGAGTGAATTAGCTCTTCTCTTGATACACTTTCACTATCACTATTTTTATTTATTTTTTTTGTAACAAAAAGTGTTAATATAATAATAGGATATGTTAAAATTATAAAAAAGTTAATTATCCTTGCTGCTATAGGTGCTAACTCTTTCCAATATATAGCTCCAATAGTTTTAGGAATAATCTCTGCAAAAAATAAAATTGCAAATGTGAGTGCGATTGAGACAACTAATACTAAGTTGCTGTCATTATTAAAAACTGTTTGAGCTTGAACTCCAATAGCCGTAGCACCTAAAGTATTTGCAAAAGTATTTAAAATAAGTATAGAAGAGATTGACTTATCTATATCATTCTTAAGTTTTTTCCATAGTTTACCTGAAGCAGGATTATTCTCTTCTAGCACCGATATATAAGAAGGATTTGTTGACAGAAGGATAGATTCAAGTATTGAACATAAAAATGATATCCCTATAACAAGAACAAATAAAAATATTAAATATTCCATAAATAACCTTTAGTAGCTACTATTAACAATGAGGGGGGATAATTATCCAAGTTTAAACTCCAAATTAAATAAAATTTTGTTATTTTAGCACTTTTATACTTAAAATACTTTTCCAATTGAACTAATTACTTTACCTAAAATATTAATCTCTTGCTTATTAGACATCTGTATAGGGTATTCTTTGTTATCTGATATAATATCTAATTTACCATCTACTCTTTTTTGTATCCTTTTTACAAATAATCCATTTTCATTTACAAATGCATATATACCATCTTTATTAAGATCATCTTTTGTTTTATCAATAAATATAATATTGCCATTATTTAAAGTAGGTTCCATACTATCGCCTGTAACATTAATAGCTTCAATATTTTTAAGATTTTCTTTTCCACCAACAATATTTACAAAAAAATCAGGTAACTCAAGTTGTTCAAAACTGTCATCATCATCATAAGCACCACCACCAGCACTTACACTAATAGTTGGAAAGTATTTTATCCAATATTTATCAGTACTATCTATTAAACTACTTGGGTCTTGACCATATAGTAACCAGTTGATAGATATTTTTTTTAAAGCACAAAAATCAAGAATATTAGAAAAAGGGACACTATTTCTTTTTTTCATTGTTGCAAAATTTACACTTGTAATATCTAATGCATTTGCTATCTCTTTATCGAATACTTTTCCATTATTCTTTTCACTCGATAAAACATCTCTTAGTTTTTCTATTATCTCTCCAATATTTAACATTTTTACCCCTTATATATCTATAATATTAATTTATCTTAAAATTATAACATAGTTTTTACTAAAAAGTTAACAAAATGCAATCTTTTTACTTCTTTTTTATTATTTATGTAATAATTCTATAAATAAAAAGGAAAATTATGAAAAATATTGAGAATAAAATAGAAACAATAACGACACGAATTGATATTATTATATGTAAGATATGTGAGACAATTTTATAATACACATTTGGTAACCATTTCTACTTGTATTTAAAAATTTATATATATTTTATTGCTAATTAAATATATACTAAAGCAACATTAATATAAAATATTGAAATTTTAATTTTTGGTGATTATAATTTTTTACTAAAATAAAATGGAGTATATTTATGGAAGAAGTAAATCTAGTCTCAGAGTCTTTAAAATTCATGGCTCTAGGTATGGGTATAGTATTTATATTTTTAATTACTATGATATTTGCACTTAAAGCACAAGCTAAATTAATTGCTAAATTTTTCCCAGAGAAACCGAAAGAAGATTCATCACAATGGAAACCAGAAGTAGTACAAAATGATGAAAAAGATACAGTAGCAGCAATAACAGCAGCTATAATACACTACAATAATCAAAAAGGTCAATGATAATGTCAAAAAAATATATCGATATAATGGACACAACATTTAGAGATGGGTTTCAATCTGTTTTTGGTGGTCGTGTTCTTATGAACGATTTTTTTCCAGCTGTAGAAGCTGCGAAAGAAGCTGGTATAACACACTATGAATTTGGTGGAGGAGCTAGATTTCAATCTTTATTTTTTTATCTGCAAGAAAATGCATTTGATATGATGGATAAGTTTAGAAGTATAGTTGGACCTGAAGCAAATCTACAAACACTTGCTCGTGGAATTAATACAGTTATGTTAGATACAGGAAGTAGAGAATTAGTTGATTTACATGCTAAGATGTTTGCTAAACATGGAACAACAACAATAAGAAATTTTGATGCATTAAATGATGTCCAAAATCTTGAATATTCTGCGGCTTGTATTAGAAAACATGGATTAAAACATGAAGCTGTTGTTACAATGATGGATTTACCACCAGGATGTAGTGGTGCTCATGATGTAGAGTTTTATGAAAATACATTAAGAAAAATACTTGATAGTGGTTTACCATATGATTCAATATGTTTTAAAGATGCAAGTGGAACAGCTAATCCTAATAAAGTTTATGAAACTCTTAAAATGGCACGAAAACTTTTAGGTGATGATACTCATATTAGACTTCATACGCATGAAACAGCTGGTGTTTCTGTTGCTGCTTATTTAGCAGCACTTGAAGCTGGTGCAGATGGTATAGATTTAGCTAATTCACCAGTTAGTGGAGGAACTAGCCAACCAGACATTTTAACAATGTTACATGCAACAAAAGGTACTAAATATGACCTTGGTGGATTAAGTATTGAAAAAGTTCTAAAATATCAAGAGACATTAAAAGATTGTTTAAGTGATTATTTTATACCACCAGAAGCTACTCAAGTTAGTCCTTTAATACCATTTTCACCTATGCCAGGTGGTGCTTTAACTGCCAATACTCAAATGATGAGAGACAGTGGAACTTTAGATAAGTTTCCAGAAGTTATAAAAGCTATGCAAGAAGTTGTAGAAAAAGGTGGTTATGGTACATCTGTAACTCCTGTATCTCAGTTTTATTGGCAACAAGCATATGCAAATGTAAATTTTGGACCTTGGAAACAAATAGCACCAGGGTATGGTAAAATGGTACTTGGTTATTTTGGAAAAACTCCAGTTGAACCAGATCCAGAGATTGTAAAACTTTGTTCTGAAAAATTAAAGCTAGAACCAACTAAAGAAAACCCTTTAGATATTGCAGATAAAGATGTAACTAAATCAATTGCAGCTTGGAAAGAGAGACTTGAAATTGAAGGTTTAGAAACAACAGAAGAAAATATTTTTATTGCAGCAGCTTGTGATGAAAAAGGTATTGCATTTTTAAAAGGTGAATCACCACTTAATATTAGAAAAATTAGTGATATTGTAAATGATGAGAAAACAGAAGAAAAAGGAAATTCAAAAATGGCTGATGGAAACTATACAGTAGTAGTAGATGGTAAAAAATTTAGTGTACAAGTAGCAGAAGGTAATGCTGATATTCAAGTAGTAGCACCAATTGCAACAGAAACAACAACTGCAACTCAAACAGCTACTCCAGCACCAAGTACAGGTGGGACAGAAGTAGGTGCAACAGTAAATGGTAATGTGTGGAAAATATTAGTAGAAGTTGGTCAAAAAGTTGAAAAGGGTCAAGTTATATCTATACTAGAAGCTATGAAAATGGAGATTGATATTGAAGCTACCGCCTCTGGTACAATTACAGCAATTCCTGTTAAACCAAATGATGCAGTTGAAGAGGGTCAAACTATTGTTGTTATTGGTTAGAAATAACAATAATAAACTTGGAGAAAAATATGAATAAAAAAATTATATCTGTTTTATTTATACTGGTTTTATCACTATTTAGTACTACGATGTATGCTAGTGGTGGAGCAGTTGAAGAAGTAGAACAAAAAGAGTACCAATCAAAAACAATGGGTGAACTAGCAAACTCATTTTTTCAAACAACAGGGATAAATGCCTTGTTTTTCCCTAGTGATGATGTTATGACATCAGAAGCACATGATGAAGATGCAAGACCAATGACACACTTCGAACAAACATGGGGTAGACTTATTATGTTTATCATATGTTTTGTTCTTTTTTACTTAGCTATTGCTAAAGGTTTTGAACCATTACTTTTATTACCAATAGCTTTTGGTGGATTGTTAGCAAATATACCATTAGCTGGTATTGGTGGAGAAAATGGGATGCTTGGTATTATTTATAATATGGGTATAGCAAATGGTTTCTTTCCACTACTTATTTTTATGGGTGTTGGAGCTATGACAGATTTTGGACCACTTTTAGCAAATCCTAAAACAGCACTACTTGGTGGTGCAGCCCAATTTGGTATTTTTGGTTCGCTAGTTGGTGCTGTTGCTATAGGGTTTAGTATTCAAGATGCTAGTGCTATCTCTATTATAGGAGGTGCTGATGGTCCAACTTCAATATTTATTGCAAATGCTTTAGCACCTCATTTATTAGGTGCAATTGCAGTTGCTGCATATAGTTATATGGCACTTGTACCGGTTATACAACCACCAATTATGAAAGCTCTTACAACTGAAGAAGAGCGAAAAATGAGAATGCCAGCACTTAGAAAAGTACATCCTCTAGAAAAATTAATATTACCAATATTAATTTTAATGATGGCGATTTTACTTTTACCTGAGTCTACACCTTTAATTGGAGCATTTGCATTAGGAAACTTTGCAAAACAATCTGGTGTTGTAGATAGACTTAGTGATACAATGCAAAACTCACTTATCAATATTGTAACAATATTTTTAGGTTTAGGCGTTGGTTCAAAACTTGCAGCAGATAAGTTTTTAGTATTGGATACAATGGGTATTATGATTATAGGTCTTATTGCATTTTCAGTAGGAACTGCTGCTGGAGTTATTATGGCTAAGATTATGAATAAATTTAGTTCAAAAGAGAATCAAATCAATCCATTAATAGGAGCAGCTGGTGTATCTGCTGTACCTATGGCAGCAAGAGTTGTAAGTAAAGTTGGACAAGAGTATGATAAGTCAAATATATTATTGATGCATGCTATGGGTCCAAATGTTGCAGGGGTAATAGGATCAGCAGTCGCTGCTGGTGTATTATTATCAATATTTAAATAAATTTAGGAAATTAGAATTATGGAAATTAAAAACTCACTTGGTTTAGACTCTGTTGAAAGTGTTTTAAGAAACTTGGATAGAGAAAACCTTATAAGTAGAGCAATAGATCACGATGGAGCTGTTTTATCAAACAGTGGTGCTACTATTATAGAAACAGGAATATTTACAGGTAGAAGTCCAAAAGATAAATATATTGTAAAGCAAGACCCTTCTGAAAATTATGTTTCATGGGGTGATGTTAATAAACCAGTGTCAAAAGAGATCTATGAAGATTTATTACAAACTGCAAAAAAACAATTAAATGGAAAAGATTTGTATGTATCTGATGTTTATTGTGGAGCTAGTAAAAATAGTAGAAAATCTATAAGATTTATCACAGAAATTGCATGGCAAGCACATTTTATAGACAATATGTTTATTGTACCTCCTAGTGAAGATTTAGCAGATTTTGAACCTGATTTTACTATTTACAATGCTTGTAAAACTGTAAATAAGGATTGGGAAAAACATGGTTTAAACTCTGAAGTTTTTGTAGCTTTTAATATTGAAGATAAAACTGCTGTTATTGGTGGTACATGGTATGCAGGTGAGATGAAAAAAGGTGTTTTTTCAATGATGAATTACTGGTTACCACTTGAGGGTAAACTATCTATGCATTGTTCTGCAAATGTAGGTGTTGATGGTGACACTGCATTGTTCTTTGGACTATCAGGAACAGGAAAAACTACACTTTCTACAGATCCTAAAAGAGCGTTAATAGGTGATGATGAACATGGTTGGGACGATGACGGGGTGTTTAACTTTGAGGGTGGTTGTTATGCTAAAGTTATAAACCTTGACGAATCAGCTGAACCAGAGATATTTGGTGCAATTAAAAGAGGTGCAATCTTAGAAAATGTATCTTATGATGAAGATGATGGTGATGTATTAGTTGATTATTCTTGTGGTAAAAAAACAGAAAACACTAGAGTTTCATACCCAATAAATCATATTGAAAACTTTAAGGAAGATATGCAAGCTGGTCATCCTAAAAATATTATCTTTTTAAGTGCAGATGCATTTGGTGTTTTACCACCTGTATCTAAACTTACAAAAGAACAATCTATGTATTACTTCTTAAGTGGTTATACTGCAAAAGTTGCAGGTACTGAAAGAGGGGTAAAAGAACCAGAAGCTACATTTAGTGCATGTTTTGGAGAAGCATTTTTACCTTTACATCCAACAGTATATGCAAAACTTTTAGGTGAAAAAATTGATAAACATGAAGTTAATGTATATTTAGTAAATACAGGTTGGACAGGTGGTGCTTATGGAGTTGGAAAAAGAATGAGTATTAAAAATACAAGAGCTTGTATCAATGGTATACTTGATGGAAAAATAAATAATAGTGAATTTGAACAAACAGAAGTGTTTAATTTATCTATTCCGAAAACTCTTGAAGGTGTTGATACAGAAGTTTTAAATCCAAGAAATACATGGGAAGATAAAAAAGCTTATGATGAACAAGCAAATGAATTAGCTAATATGTATGTTGAAAACTTTAAAAAATACTTAACACAAGATAGTGATTTTGACTTTACAGCAGCAGGACCACAAATATAAGTATAATAATTTGTATATAAAGCTAGATAAAGGAGGTTTTAAAGCCTCCTTTTTTATTTTAATAGGAATATAGATATGAAAAAAGAAGAGTTTATAAAAGATATAAGTGATAATTGTAGTGAAATATTATATTTAAGTACAAAACATATATTAGATAAATTGTATAAAGATGGTGAAGAACTTGATGATTATTTAGAGTTTTTTTCAAATTATAAAAATTATCATATTTATTTAAATGATTATGCAGGTACTATTTATAGTAGATATGCATCAAGTGTAGATAACTTGTATATAGAGATGTGCAATCATCTAGGAGTTGAAATTGACAATAAATATACTTTAGAACACACAATATCTAAACTTGAAAAACAAACTCCTCAATTATTATTAGGTTTGACAGATGAAGATATTCAGAAGCAAACAATAGTTCATTTTGATGAAAAACTTGAGGCTATAGATAACTCAACACATTTTAATGATAACCTAGAAGAGTTTAGTAGTAGAGTAGAAAAACTTAAACAAAATATTGCTTTAGTGAAAAATGCACTTCAAATTTCATAAGGTATATATTGAACTAACAAACATATGTGGTTTAAGATGTAGCTTTTGTCCAACTAAAACTACTAAATCACAAACAATTAGTTTAGAGTTTTTTGAAAAAATTATAAAACAAGTATCTCTTTATACAAATGATATAGCATTACATGTTTTTGGAGATCCATTAACACTTAAAAACCTTGAAGATTATTTAGATATTTTGTTTAAATATAATTTAAAAACACATATTACTACAACAGGTTATTATCTTAATAATTTTGATCTGAATACTTTTTTACATAAATCTATAAAACAAATCAATTTTTCAATTAATAGTTACAATAAAAATGAGATGGATATAACTCTGGATGAGTATCTAAATCCTATATTTAAATTATGTGATTTAAAATTAAGAAATAATATAAATTCTTTTATAAATTTTAGACTTTGGAATATAGATAAGCAAAACAGTGAATATAGTTTCAACCAAATGGTTTTAGATAACTTGTCAAATAAGTTTGATATTAATTTAAAAAATATAAGTTATGAAAAATCTATAAGATTAGATAAAAAAATATTAATTGATTTTGATAGATATTTTAAATGGCCTAGTTTAGATGATGATGTTAAAACAGATGGTTTTTGTTATGGACTAAGCTCTCAAATCGCTATACTTTCAGATGGAACAGTGGTACCATGTTGTTTAGATAGTTTTGGTTGTATAGATTTAGGAAATTTATATAATACTACACTAGAAGATATTTTAAAATCAGAAAAAGTATCTAGTATTGTAGAAGGTTTTAAAAATAAAATAGCAGTTGAAGAACTATGTCAAAAGTGTACTTATAAAAATAGGTTTAATAGAGAGTGTTCATAATCTTTGTTAGTAATTTAGATTTAATGAAAATTGGGTGGGCTAAAAAATTAAGTTTGCTAGGTATTATCGGCTTAAAAAGGATTTATTTACAAATGACAGTAAAAAACACTAAAACTTGTCACAGTTGCAATAAAAATAATGTTAAAAATAGGTATTCGCAGAGGTGTGTAAAGATATACAAGAGTTTTGTCGTAAAAGAGCTAAAAAAAGATATTACAGTATCTCTTTTAGATTTTAATATTTTCACTTAATTTTAGAGGTTCCCTTAAAAATTATTAGATATAATTAAAATATAAAACTATAGAGGAATATATAAATGAAAAAACTTTTTTTAATCATCGGAGCACCAGGAAGTGGAAAAACAACAGACGCTGAATTGATAGCAGAAAAACATGATGATATAACACATTATTCAACAGGTGATATGTTTAGAGCAGAAGTAGCAACTGGAAGTGAACTTGGTAAGACAATTGATGGTTATGTAAGTCAAGGGAATCTTGTACCTATTGAGATTGTTATTAAGACAATTGTTACTGCTATTATAAATGCACCAACTTCAACAGTTGTAATTGATGGTTATCCTAGAAGTACAGAACAGATGGAAGAGCTTGATAAGTATTTAGTTACAGAAAATGCTGTTGAACTTGTAAATGTAATTGAAGTTGAAGTAAGTGAAGATGTTGCACGAGATAGAGTTTTGGGTCGAGCTAGAGGAGCTGATGATAACAATGAAGTTTTTGATAATAGAATGAAAGTTTATACAGAACCTTTAAAAGATATACAAGAGTTTTATGGTACGAAAAGCTTATTGCAAAAAATAAATGGTGAAAGAACTATCGAAGAGATTGTAGATGAGATGGATGCTTTTATTCAAAGTAAGATATAAATTATAAGATGAATTTTTATTCAGTTATAATTGGTACTGAACTTTTAAATGGGCGTCGATGTGATGCCCATTTTTCATTTTTAAATAGTGAACTTTTAAAAAGGGGTTGGGAGCAAAAAGCTAATTTTGTTATAAAAGATGAACCACCTTTTATGGAAACTGTTTTTAATCTTATTAAAAATGATCCAGATGCAGTTTTATTCTCTTTTGGAGGTATTGGTGCTACACCAGATGATTATACAAGACAAACTGCTGCAAAAGTATTTACTAAAGGTGATATGGAGATAAATGAGGGTGCAAAAAAGGCTATTTTAGATAAGTTTGGAAAAGATGCTTATCCTCATAGAATCAACATGGCAAATCTTCCTACAGATGCAGGGCTTCTTAAAAATGTAGTTACTAATGTACCTGGATTTAGTTTAGAAGATAGATATTTTTTTGTGCCAGGTTTTCCATCAATGGCACAAAGTATGATAATTGAAGCTTTAGATAAATATTATCCTAAAAATGAGGCTAAATATAGACTCACTTTAACAGCACACTGTAGTGAAAATGATCTTATAGATACTATGAAAAAAATACCAACAGATGTTGATATGTCATCTCTTCCACAAATCAATGGAGATAAAAGGGCTGTAGTTATATCTGTTGCTTCATATGATAAAAAACGAACAGAAGAAAACTTTGAAACATTTACAAGTTTTTTAAATGATAAAAATATAAAATACGATTTAGAAGATAAGGTTTAAATTTAGGTCAATTCTATAATAAAGAAATTATGCGTTACTAAAAGATTATTTTATTATTATTATTCATATGATCTGTTTGAATCTTTATATTAGATGGTTCTTTTGGTACATTGGATGTCTCTGTAAAGACTTCAATTTTATTGTTAAATTTTTGTTCAAATACATTTTTTGGTTTTATAAATTTTCTTTGTATTTCAGGATGAAGTTCTAGCCATCTTTTATAAAAGTATGAAAATGCAGGAGCTGCTGTTACTCCTCCTGTTTCTCTTTTGTACATAGGTTTATTATCATCATTCCCATACCATACTATAGTTTGAAGAGTAGGGGAGTATCCACAAAACCAAGCATCCACATTGTTATTTGTTGTTCCTGTTTTACCTGCAATATCAAGTTTTTTTACTTTTGCTCTTCTCCCTGTCCCTGTTTGAACAACATCTTTTAATATTGATGTCATAAGATATGTTTGTGAAGGTGTAGTTATATATTTTTCCTCTTTATCAAAAACAATTTTTTGTTTGTATCTATTTGTAAGACTTGAGATAAGATATGGTTTTACCATTATTCCATTGTTTGAAAAAATAGTATATTTTTCACTTAACTCAAGTGGTGATATCCCAAAACTTCCTAGTGTTATAGATAGATCAAAAGGTATATCTTTAAAGCCATATCTTAAAAGTTCTTTATGTAATATATCTATACCAATATCAGTTACAAGGTTGATAGTTGCTAAGTTTCTTGAGTGTACTAGTGCATATCTGAAATTAACCAATCCTTTGAAGTTTTTTTCATAATTCTTAGGTTGCCATTTTTTTTCTTCATTTTCTTTCGATTTGTAAGTATAAGTTCTTGAAATATCTGTAAGATCACTAGCTGTTGAATAACCAAGATTTAAAGCTATTTGATATAAAAATGGTTTTACTGAACTTCCAGGTTGTCTTAAGCTTTGTCTTGCTCTATTGAATGATGATTTTTTATAATCAACGCCACCAACCATTGATAAAATTGCTCCTGTGTTGTTTTCTAGTACTACAATCGCTCCATTTAATGTAGCAGTATTACTCTCATTTGTATCAACTTTTGGATCTCTGCTTATTATCTTATCATAACCAAATCTTAAAGCCTCTTTTGCTATTTTTTGTGCTTCTAAATCAATGGTAAGAACTATTTTATACCCACCTGTTCTTAAGTCAGCTACATCATTTTTAAGTTCATTAATAGCACTATCTAAAATATATGGTGCTTTGTTTTGGCTCAATGTATCATTATAAATAATTGGTATAGAGTTTATAGCATCTTCATATTCAGTTTCATTTATCCATCCTAGGGTATGTAATCTTTTTACTACTTGGTTTGCTCTTATAAGAGAATATTTTAAATTTTTTGTAGGATCGTAAAAGCTTGGAGCTTTAGGAAGACCAACTAGCATAGCCATCTCTTTTATATTTAGCTGATTAAGTTCTTTACGAAAATAACCAAGCGATGCAGTTTTGATCCCATAATAACCATGTCCAAAGTAAACATGATTTAAATATCTCTCTATAATCTCATCTTTACTTAAAAGTGATTCAAGTCTAAGTGATAAAAGTATCTCTTTTATTTTTCTTATTATTTTTTTATCTCTTGTTAGAACCATTGTTTTAACTAATTGTTGAGTTAAAGTACTAGCACCTTCAACTAATCCCATCGCTTTTATATCTTTTGCAATTGCTCTTATGATAGCATCTATATTTATACCATTATGTTCAAAAAAGTTTGTATCTTCTATAGCTACTAAAGACTCTATTATTCTAGGAGGTATATCATCATAATCGACAAGTATTCTATGCTCATCTTTAAAAATATTACCTAAATGTACACCATTCTTATCAAAAAATTGAGTTGTAAGCTTTGGTTTATAGTCAACTATTTTATCTATATCAAATCTTATTTGAGAATAAAGGTATATTAGCCATATAAATATTGCTAAACCAATTATTGAAAATAGTATAAATATTTTTTTAATCAAACTCTAAACTCTCTATTTTTAAAATTACTTTGAATTAACTCTTTTGTGTAGTTATTTTTAGGATTGTTAACAATTGTATTTAAATCACCATACTCGATAATTGTACCATCTTTTAAAATTGCTATATCTTTACATATATCTTTTATAGATTCTATATCATGGCTTACAAATATAATTATAAAATTCAACTCTTTTTGTAGTTTTTTTATCATATTGATAATTATATCTTTACTTTTTTCATCAAGTGCAGTTGTTGGCTCATCAAGTAGCAAAAGTTTTGGACTTTTACTTAATACTATTGCTATTACAACTCTTTGAAGTTGACCACCACTTAACTGTATTGGAAATTTATATCTTACCTCTTCTTCTAAATCAACAAGTTTTAATAGATGATTTATTTTAGGATTATCACAAAAAAATTGTTTATCTATTTTTGTCATAGGGGACAATGATGTAAATGGATTTTGTGGTATTAAACCAATATTTTCAAAGTTTAATTTTGTATTAAATTTATAATCAAAATTTTTACTTAGATTTGATGGTAGAAGATTTAATATACTTTTTAAAGTAAGAGATTTTCCACTTCCACTTTGACCTACTATCGCTAGTGATGATTTGATAATCAACTGTTTGTAGTTTTCGTTAAATAGATCTACTATTTTGTTTTCATTTTCAAATATTGTTAAGTTATTTATCTCTAAAGTAGGCATGATTTAATTATATAAGAGCCTTATCCATACTATTTGGTATATCGATATTTATAAGTTTTAAAATAGTAGGTGCAATATTATTTAAAGAACCTTCCTTAACAACACTAACATCACTAGAGATAACAAAACAATACACATCTCCTACTGTGTGGTTTGTAAGTGTATTACCATTTTTATCTCTCATCATCTCACAATTTCCATGATCAGAAGTTAAAACTATACTATATCCATTTTCTTTAGCTTTTTGTATAATAATACCTAGTTCATAATCAACAGCTTCAACTGCTTTTATACCAGCTTCATAAACACCTGTGTGACCTACCATATCACCATTTGCAAAATTTACAACTATAAAATCTGTATTATTTTCTATACCATCTTGTACTGCTTTTGAAACTTCTGGTGCCGACATTTCGGGTTTCATATCATATGTTGGAACTTTAGGTGATGGTATCAATACTCTTTTCTCATTTTCAAAAGGCTCCTCTACTCCACCATTAAAGAAAAATGTAACATGTGCGTATTTTTCTGTTTCTGCTGTATGAAGTTGAGTAAGTCCTGCTTTACTAATAACTTCACTTAGCGTATCCTTTGGAGTCTCTTTTGGAAATAAAACATCTAAAGGTAACGATTTATCATAAGCTGTCATTGTTGCAATATTGAAGTTTATATTAGCAGTTTCAAATTCACTAAAATCTTTTTTTCCAATAGCACCACTTAACTCTCTTGCTCTATCGCTTCTAAAGTTAGCAAATATAACTCCATCGTTGTTTTGCATACCTTTATAGTTAAAACTGATTGGTTTTATAAATTCATCATAAATATCATTTTTATATGATGAATCAATATAATCATCAACTTCAAAATCAGTATTATTTTTACCAAATACAATCTCATCGTAAGCTTTTTTTACTCTGTCCCAGTTATTATCCCTATCCATACCATAATATCTACCACCAATTGTAGCGATTTCTATATCATCATCACAGATGTTAGCTATTTGTTTTGTATATGTTTTAGCACTTGTTGGTGATACATCTCTACCATCTGTTATAAGATGAAGATATACTTTTTTGTTAAGATTTTGTTTAGATTGTTTTGCTATTTTTGCTAAAGCTATTATATGATCTATATGAGAGTGAACACCACCATCACTTAAAAGTCCTATTATATGGATATTGTTTGAGTTATCTATGGTTTTTTTTAATATTTTATTATCTTTTAGTGTGTCATTTTCAATAGCTAAATTTACTTTTACTAAATCTTGATATAAAACTCTACCTGCACCTATACTCATATGTCCAACTTCACTATTTCCCATCTGACCATTTGGTAAACCTACATATTCACCATATGTTTTGATAAGACTATAAGGGGTATTTTTAAATAGTTCATCATAAGTTGGTTTATTTGCATTACAAAATGCATTAAATTCACAAGAGCTGTTGTGTCCGATACCATCTGTTATTATTAATAGTGCTTTTTTATTCATTGACATTGTATTTTATTACCTTTTTTGGCTAATTTAGATAAAATCTTTTTTAATTTAATATATTAACACACTACTACTTCAAAAAGGTTAAATGATTGTTTTACACTTTACACACATACTTAGATATTAATCTACTTCAATATATCTCAATAAGAGCAGGACTTGGTTTCTTTATTGCATTTTCACTAACACTTTATCTTATGCCAAAATTTATAAGTTGGGCAAAGTCAAGAAAAGCCCATCAACCTATTTATGAACATGCTCCAAAAAACCATCAAACAAAAGTGGGTACTCCTACAATGGGTGGTATTGTATTTGTGTTTTCAACTCTATTGGCTACGCTTTTAACTGCAAAATTAACAAATCTTTATGTAATAGGTGGATTTATCACTATTGCATTATTTAGTTTAATAGGTATTAAAGATGATTTATCAAAAATATCATCAAATAAAAATGATGAGGGCTTGAGTGCAAAGATGAAAATAGTTTTTCAGGTTATTTCTGGAATTATAGTAGTTTCTATTTTATTTTATGCTGAGCATACAACAACTATATTTGTCCCTTTTTATAAGTACGCATTATTTGATATGGGATTTTATGCTATGATATTTTGGATACTGGTTATGGTTGCTTCAACTAATGCAGTTAATTTAACAGATGGTTTAGATGGTTTAGCTACTGTTCCATCTATAATGGCTTTTTTTAGTTTATCTCTTATAGTTTATATAACGGGTCATGCTATTATAAGTGGATATCTACTTTTACCAAATATAAAACAAGTTGGTGAATTAGCAATAGTTGGTTCATGTTTTATAGGTGCTTTAATAGCTTTTTTATGGTACAACTCTCATCCAGCTCAAGTTTTTATGGGCGATAGTGGAAGTTTAGCTATTGGCGGTTTTATGGGATACTTAGCAATTGTAGGTAAAAGTGAAGTATTACTTTTAGCTGTTGGATTTATATTTGTGCTAGAAGCAGTATCAGTTATATTGCAAGTGGGAAGTTTCAAATATAGAAAAAAAAGGGTATTTTTAATGGCACCTATTCATCACCATTTTGAACAAAAAGGTTGGGTTGAAAATAAAATCATAGTAAGGTTTTGGATTATCGCTTTTATGACAAACTTAATAGCACTTGTAAGTTTAAAAATCAGATAAAATTACTTATTAATCGATATTTATATATAATAAACACTATGTTAAAAGAAAAATTAAAAAAAATAGATTTAGAATTTGATGATATATTTTATGAAAGATGTGATAAATTTATTGTATTACTTCAACAATGGGGTGCTGTTCATAGTATGACAGCACAATTAACAAACGATAAAATTGAAGATAATATAGTAGATAGTGTATATCCAATAAAGTTTTTAAATAACTTTGAATCAATTATTGATATAGGTACAGGTGCTGGATATCCTGGTATGTTGTTAGCTATTGCACGACCTGAAGCTAAAGTTGTATTGTGTGAGCCAAAAGCTAAAAGAGTTGCTTTTTTAAATTTTGTGAAAAATGCTTTAAAGTTAGTAAATGTAGAAGTTTTACAAAACAGAGTTGAAAATATGCCTCCTCAAAGTTTTGATTTGATTACAAGTAGGGCTGTTACAAATACCTCATTGCTTTTTAGTTTAACACAAAACTTAAAAAGTGAAGATACAGAGTATCTATTTTATAAAGGTACATTGTGTGAAGATGAGATAAAAGAGTTAACAATTGAAAATTATGATATCATCAAAGTAGGTGATCATAGAAATTATTTATATATGAAAAGAAAAGGTTTATTTGATGATATTTAAAATATTAGCAGTTGCAATAGTGTTGTTTTTGGTTTATATAGTTTTTTTTAAAAAGAATAGAGAAAAAGATACAGGCAATAATAAGTATGATCAAATAACAGATGAGATGGTTGAGTGTCCAAAGTGTGGTACATTTGTATCAAAAGATGATGGAATATTAAGCAATGGCAAGTATTTTTGTTCTAAAGAGTGTCTAAAATGATAATTATAGGCGATGATATTATTGCGTGTGATACAATTGAAAAAATTGAATCATTAGAAGATATAAAATCTACTACACCAAATAGTACTTTACTTTTTAGATATGATAAAAATATGATGGATTATTGTATGAAAAATGATCTGAGTTACGCAGTGTCAGTAGAAAATATAACTCAATTAATATATGCAAATAGTCTATATGCAAAATATATAATTCCAAACTCTGATATACTTGAAGTATCTCAAAGTTTAGCAGATAACTATATGTTTGATAGTAAAATTTTGGCTACAATAAAATTTGAAAATGAGATAGAAAATATTGCATTAAAACATATAGATGGTGTAATATATAAAGCGTATTTATTAATATAAAGATAAAAAATTGGAGATATTTAAGATGCAAGAGTTAGAATACAATCTTAAAACTATGAAAATGAGTATATTGATGACACCAGAGAAAGAAAACTTTTCTGGTAATATTCATGGTGGTCATATATTAAAACAGATGATGAACAAAGAAAAGAGTTAAGGTTAAATAATAAATAAGCAACATTAAAACTTTGTAATATTTTTAAAGTTTTATATTGATTATTAATAAGCGTTTTTAATAAACTGTTCTATTCTATTTATACCATCTTTAATAATATCTTCACTTGTAGCAAAAGACAATCTAAAATACCCCTCTAATCCAAAAGCGACACCAGGAA
>JAYEPD010000139.1:7059-8875 GCA_034723675.1 Campylobacterota bacterium | reverse complement strand
CAAATATGAAGAAAATATAAAGTTAGCAAAAGAGGTTGGGTATACAAAGTGTTGCTACTTTAAACAAAAAGAGAAAGTGTTTGTTGATTTTTAGTACAATCTTCTAATAAGTTTTACTTAAGATTAATAAAGAAATTACGCGTGATTAAAAAATAAATAGCCATCTATTAATAAATGTATTGTTAAATACATAGATATAATAACTTAATGAATAAAGCTATTTCCTTTAATCTTAAGTAAAACTTATTAGAAGATTGTACTAAGATACTATTCTTAAAATAAACTAAATTTAATCATCATAACTCTTATAACTAAAGGCTTTTGGTAGTTTAGTTTAAGTGATATGTAAGTATTTCTTGCATATAATTCCAAACTTTAAAAATATAGGGGCGTTTTGTGTTTGATACTTTAACTGGTTCATTTAAAAATATTGTTGGTAAAATACGACATAAAGATGATGAAAAATCTTTAAAGAGAGCTGTTACTGAACTAAAAAAATCATTGTTAAAATCTGATGTTCATCATAAAACTACAAAAGAGTTATTAACAAAAGTTGAGTTAAAAACAAAACAAAACGGTATCGGTCAAGATTCATTTTTAAATGCCCTTAAATTAACACTTACAGATATACTTACAACTACAGGAAACCAAGGTTTTGTATATAGTGCAAAATCCCCACTTACAACTATACTTATGACAGGGCTTCAAGGTAGTGGTAAAACAACAACAACAGGAAAACTTGCAAACTATTTGAAAATGAGAAACAAAAAAGTTCTAGTTGCAGCTTGTGATTTACAAAGATTGGCAGCAGTAGAGCAACTTAAACAAATAGGTGCACAAATAGAAGTAGATGTATACTTTGATGAAGATGAAAAAAACCCAGTAAAAATAGCACTTGCTGCACAAAAAAAAGCTCAAGATGAACTTTATGATGTACTTTTTATAGATACAGCTGGTCGATTAGCAATTGATGAAGAGTTGATGGGTGAACTAAAAGATGTAAAAGATGCTATCAATCCTGATGAGATATTTTATGTTGCTGATTCACTTACAGGTCATGATGCTACTAAAACTGCAACAACATTTAAAGATAAAATAGGGATAGATGGTGTAATACTATCTAAATATGACGGTGATACAAAAGGTGGAGTAGCTATATCTATCTCACATCAAGTTAAAGTACCACTTAGATTTATAGGTATCGGTGAAAAGATGCCTGATATTGAGCCATTTATCCCTGATAGAATTGTATCAAGGCTTATGGGTGCAGGTGATGTAGAAGGATTGAGTGAAAAAGCTGCAACAATTATCGATGAAAAAAAAGCTAAAGCAGTTACTAAAAAGATCCAAAAAGGTGAATTTAACTTCAATGACTTTTTAGAACAACTTGATATGATGAAAAAGTTAGGTTCTATGAAATCTATACTTGGGATGATACCAGGTATGGGTAATATGGCAAACCAATTAAAAGATATGGATTTAGAGAGTTCAGGTGAAATCATACGAATAAAAGCTTTGATAAGTTCAATGACACCAAAAGAGAAAGAGACACCTAGTATCATAAATCTTTCAAGAAAAAGAAGACTAGCAAGGGGTGCTGGGCTATCAGAAGTACAAGTAAACAAAATCCTTAAACAGTTCAAAAATGCTGCAAAGATGGCAAAAAAGATGTCAGGAAAAGGTGGTATGAAAGATATGCAAAAGATGATGTCACAAATGGGTGGACAAGGTGGAATGCCACAAATACCTAGATAAGTTAAGAGGATAATAAGTACTTTTGGTATAAAGTGCTAAGAAGAAGATACTCTTTTTAGCA
>JAYEPD010000139.1:4217-6959 GCA_034723675.1 Campylobacterota bacterium | reverse complement strand
TTAAGTAAAAATAAGATATAAAAACAAAAAAAGGAAAAAACATGACAGTGATTAGACTTACAAGAATGGGAAGAAACAAAAAACCATTTTACAGAATCGTAGTAACAGATAGTAGAAAAAGAAGAGACTCAGGTTGGATTGAATCAATTGGATACTATAACCCAGTATCAGAACCAAAAGAGTTAAAAGTTGATGAAGAGAGACTTAAATATTGGTTAGGTGTTGGTGCTCAACCATCTGAAAAAGTTGCGAAACTTACTAAGAATATAACAAAATAATAACTATGACTACTGAATTTATCAAAACATATGCAAAAATGATAGTAAAATATCCAGAAGATATAAGTGTAACATCAACTAAAGTTGATGATACATTTTATGAGATAACTATCAATGCAAATGAGAGTGATATAGGTAAATTAATAGGTAAAAATGGAAATATGATCAATGCTATGAAAACTATACTTAATGGTTGTAAAGCAAAAGATGGTATCTCTTACAAAATCCAAATTATCTCTAAATAGTTTTATATGAAAACTATTTATGTAGGTAAGCTTGGGAAAACTGTTGGTTTAAAAGGTCAACAAAAACTTCATATAGATTCAGACTTTCCAGAACAGTTCAAAAAAGATGCTACTTTTATAACAAACAAAAAACAAACTCTTACTATAGAAACTTTTAACTCTTCAAATAATACAGTTAAATTTAAAGGTATAGATACAATTGAAGATGCAAAGAAACTTACAAATAAAGAACTTTTTGTATCACAAGAAGATACAAAAGATAATTGTAAATTAGATAAAAATCAATATTTCTGGTTTGATATTGAAAACTGTGAAGTGATTGAAGATGGTGAGGTTTTAGGTAAAGTTATAGATATACAAAGGATGCCTTTAGAGGATTATCTTTTAATTGAAACAACAAAAGAGCTACAAGATCAAAATCTAAACAAAAACTTTTTAGTTCCGTACAATGATAACTATATCGTATCCGTAGATATTGAAAAAAAACAAATAGTAGTACAAAACTGCAAAGAGATATTAGAAGCTAGTTAATTATAACTCAATAGAACACTCTCTTACATCATCATACACCTTACTATTGCAATTTATGGTAAGTTTTTTATCATCTAACTTATCCAATACAATAATGCAAGATAGATCATAGTGACTATTATGTGTTATTTTCGCTCTTAATTTTAAATCATCCTCAAATAAAAGAGGATCATATACTAAATCTAAAACATTTTTATAGTTGGTATTAAAAAAATCATTAAAATAATCTAACGAGATAAGTTTTATCTCATCTCTATTAAAATAATAAATATCATCAATGATTTTCTCAACTCTCCCTTGTGATTTATTGTTTTTAAGGGTTGAATATGGTAGAAAATATGAGGGTATCACAACTTTCTCTTTTATAACTTTTGCACTAAGCAGTCTATAGTTTAAAAATCTTTGTTTTATGATTTGGCTACAATTGTCTCTTTTTTTATATAATGCAAGTCTCTCCTCTATAGACTCAGGAAGTATCTGTTTTCCTATAGGAAGCATCAACTCATCTGCTAGTTTATTTTGTATATCTCTCTGAGCATTTAGTGCATATAGGCAACCACAATAGTTTTGTCTATAAAGATTATTATTTTTTACCTCTTTGCCTTGTAGTTCAACACCTTTACCACTTCTATAATCTTTAAATATAAACTCACAATGATACTTTTTAGATAATTGTTTTCCTATAGTTTCAAGTTTATCTTGTGACTTTTTTGGGCTTATTAAAAGTGTCGTGGTAAATTTATCATGATCTAATTGAATTGCTTTTTTTACACTCACTTCTAGTCTATGTTCAAAACAAACAGTACACCTATCACCTTTTTCAGGTTCATCTTCCATCCCTTTTGTAAGTTCCATCCATCTTTGTAGATTATACTCACCTTCAAGTAACTCTATACCTAATATATCGCAAGAGTATTTCACATCTTCATATCTTAATCTATATTCACTATATGGATGGATATTTGGATCATAAAAAAACCCAACAAGTTTTTCATCAGGGTACTCTTTTTGTAATCGTTGTAAAAAATAGTGACTATCTACACTGCAACAGATATGAACTAACATCTCTTACCTTTTATAAATATAACTTCAAATTCCAAATATAACAAATCATAGTTTTTATAAAGGTATTTTGCATCTTTATATGATAACTTAGAGTCTCCACTAACTCCAGAGTTTTTTATATAATCAAATAGATTTTTTTTATTGTCAAACTCTAGCTTATATGAAATGGTTTCAAACTCACACTTAAAGTATCTATTATATATTTTTTTTATAAAATCTTCATCCAAAATTGGTGAAGTTGTTTTTGTTAGTTCAAATATTGTTTTAAAAGTATTTGATGTAAATAAAACCATACTTATATTTGAACTTATGATTGAGAGTTGTTTTACAATTTTATCTAAATCTTTTGACCACTGTAATGCAGAAGATGATAAAACTAAGTCATAGTTATCATCTTTAATATTCTTTATAAACTCATCACTATCAAAATCTAAGCAAACAACTTCAAGGTTCTCTTCAATAGGATGAATATCACACATCTCTTGTGAAAAATCTATAGCTTTATAATATTCATACTTGAAATCTATATTTTTAAAAACTTGACCACTTCCACAACCAAGTTCTAGTATCCTTTTTGGTTCATATTCAAGTTCTCTAATAAGTGCTTTTGATACTATTTGTTG
>JAYEPD010000139.1:0-4117 GCA_034723675.1 Campylobacterota bacterium | reverse complement strand
TGCTGCATTAAAGTCATTGATACTATCGCCTATTAAGATTGTCTCTTCTAGTTTATAGCTATTTGATAATAATATATCTTTTACCAAATCATTTTTATGTGTAGGTGAACCATGAATGGATAAAAAATATTCACTTAAACCAAGCTCTTTACATAAGTATCTAAGCTCCACTTGATCAGACCCTGATGCGATATGTAACTTATATTTTGTATGATTGTTTTTAATAAAATCTACACTTTGAGTAATAAGGTATTTTTTATTGATAAGCTCTTTTTTCATTATGATAGAAAACTTATCTGCTAAATGATTAACTTCATCTTCTGTTATATCTTTTTGTAGTAACTCTTCATAAAAATATCTGATTTTTATATATCTTGAGATACCACCATTGTATCTATGATAGTCTAAAAACTTATCAACTAAATCTTTTGGATATTTTTTGAATATCTCTTTAAATCCAAAATCTCTAATAGGCATACTATCAAGTATCACCCCATCAAAATCAAATATTATATTTTTTATCATAACTATTTCAAACCTTTTTTATCTAAGAACTCTTCTACTTTTTTTACATCTTCTGGAATATCAACAGCAATAGAATCAACGGTTGTTTCTCTCATCTTTACCTTGTATCCCATATCTAAAAATCGTAGTATCTCTATATCTTCATGAGTTTCATTTAGCGTTTTATCTCTACTTGAAAAAAGCTCTAAAGCTTTTTTTGTGAAACCATATACACAAACTTGTTTTTTAAATGTAGGCTCTTTTTTGGACTTATTAAAAGGGATACCTAACCTTGACATATATATAAGCTCATCTTTCTCATTTACAATAGTTTTTATAATAGTATCAGCTTTTATCTCATCGTTAGTAGATATTTTTTTATATAAATTGTAAGCAACATATTTATCACCATATGTTTTATAATCACTCACAATTTCATCTATACTTATAGGGTCTATTACAGGCTCATCCCCTTGTATATTAACATATAAGTCATAGTGTTCACTTTGTGATACTTGTGCTATTCTATCTGTACCTGTAAGGCAATCTTCACTTGTCATAACTACAGGTATATTTTGAGATTGACAATACTTTTTTATCTTTGTACTATCTGTTGCAACTACAAGTTTTGTTAAAAGTTTTGATTGTGATGCTTGGGTGTAGGTTCTTTTTATCATCGGTATATCTTTTATGATACACAACGGTTTTCCTTCAAATCTACTTGATTTATATCTTGCAGGGATTACCCCTAGTATTCTTAAAGCTATATCTTTTTTAAATTCTGATGGGGTTAATAGCTCTATGATAATATTTTTTTCCAATACTTTTAATCCATTTGCAATGATATTGTTCTCTTCAATTAAAGAGCTATTGTCATGTATAACACTTGTCTCTTTATAGTGATAGTTTTTAGAATTTATTTTATATCCATCAAGCCCAACTATTTCAACTTTTTTAATACCTTTTGATATTAGAAAATTTATAGCTACAATTGCTACATTTTTTATAAAAACATTATCTACAAAAACAAGTTTTGAAAACTCTAACACAGTTGGTATATCACTAGTTGTAAAGATATTGCTTGTAATTATTGTACGCTTTTGGTCAATATCTTTGCTAAACTCATCAAATCTTTTTTGATTTGAAAAGAAGTAATAATCACATGAAAAATCAGGTATATGATTTAAGGCTATAAGTATATAATTCTCTTTTTTCTTAGTATCTATTATATATCTATACTCCTGTACACTTTTTCCTGAAGCTACTAAAAGTATATTTTTACTCTTACCTAAATCGATTTTATTTTGTACACTAGTTTTATTTTCAAGAAGTGAATTTATATACAACTTTTCTATTAACTCTTTATCAAAAGACAATCTTTTCTCTTTTGGTATATTTTCAAGTATTTTTTTTACACCAACTATGTGATTTGTATTTTTATTTATAAGATGTGTTGCATAATTTGGATGACAGTTAAAAGATGCAGAGAGATATTGAGCTGGTGAAAATCCCCATGGTTTCTCTTTTATAAGATCACTTAAAAATTGATCTATAACTTCAAGTAAGGGAATAATATCATAAGATGTTTTTGTAGTATTATTTAAGTATCCTGTTATAAGTTCACTATTTAAGTTTCCAGCACCTCTACCTACTCCATATATACTAGAATCAATGATGATATCTCGTTTGAAGTTAAACTTACACATATTAATAGCATTTGAAAATGCAAGTTGCATATTATTGTGAGAATGATACCCTAAATTTATCTCTTTTTTTAAATTATTGTCTGCTAGTATCATATATCTTTGAAACTCTTCAAGTTCCATAGAACCAAAACTATCTACTATATAAAAAGCATAAAAATCAGTTTTGTTTACTTTTTCTATCAAAGATAGAAATTCTAAATCAGTATAATTTTTTGTAACCATAGGTTGAAAATATACTTCATAACCTTTGTTTGCAATTTTGATAGATGTATCTAATGCTTCGTTTAAATCTTTTTTATGAAAAGCTACTCTTATACCATCTATTAGAGTATCTTTACAATTTGGCAATAGATCAATATCATAATCACCAAAGTTAATCATCACAACTTTTTTTTGTGTTTTTATATTATTTATAAAACTATCTGCTGTGTTAGTTGTATCAAAAAGCGTACTATGATTACTTCTCCCTTTTTTATTGTTTAGATAACCACACTCTATTATATCTATTTTTGATTGCTTTAAAGAGTTCAGTATATTATTTATTTGTGAATTTGTAAAAGCCCAGTCATTTATATAACCACCATCTCTTAGTGTACAGTCTAAAATATTTATTTTCATTTTTATATACTTTTGTTGATATATTTTATGATAGGTTCTATTGTACCTTTTTGAGTAAGAGAAGCGATTTTTAATTTATCTATTTTATTTAAATGGTTTTTAAGTTCATCATTTTTAATAATATAGTGGTTGTTAATAGATTCATATAATGATGTTTGATTGTATATAAGTTCACCTGTAATTAAAATATTATTAGCAAAATATGCTACTTCAATTGGATTGTGTCCACCTGTTCCATAAATAAAACCACCACCTAGTATAACTACATCACTTATTGCATATATATTTATAAGTTCACCCATCTTATCTACAAGTATTATATCCGCATCAAAATCCTCTTTTGAAGAAAATCTATGATAAGTTAAGTTGGTATCTTTGATATATATGTTTATAAGTTCTTCAACTTCATCAAATCTTTCTGGATGTCTAGGAACTATTACTAAAACTCCTTGCGATCTATCCCAAGCATCAAGTATAATTTGTTCTTCAGTTTCATGAGTGCTACTTCCTACTATAAGTCTATCTTTTGATTTTATTAGATTTTTTGTAATTTTAGGTAAATTTACTAATTTACTATTTCCAGTAACCTCTATATCTTTTTTAATACCTAAGTTTAAGAGTCTTTGTTTATCTAATTCACTTTGTGCAAATATTTTATCAATATTATTAAATATATAACTATAAAACCAATTGTATTTTTTATAATTTTTATAATTTTTTTCACTTATTCTTGAATTAATAAGTATTGTTTTTGCACCTTTTAATTTTGCTATAAAAAAGAGCATATACCAATATTCAGCTTCGGTTACAATAAGTATTTTTTGTTTAGTTATCCAAAATGGTAAAAAAAGTTCAAACGGTAAATATCTCACATTTTTAGAAAAATTTTCTGCTTCTTGATATCCTGTATTTGTTACAACACTCATATTTATAGTTTCATTTCCTAATCTATCTATGATAGGTTTAAGACCTCTAGTTTCACCTAAAGAGCAAGAGTGAAACCATATCCCCTCTTTTTTAAAAGAGGGATTGTTTTTTAGGAAAAATCTTGCTGGTATAGTCTCTTTATATCTTTCTTCTCTTTTTTTATAAAAAAGTAAAGGTAATGCTAAAATATATAATATTAAAGATAGTATCCAATATATATATTTAAACATATGTTATTATTCTTCATCTGCTTTATATATAATTCTTCCACAATGTGGACATGTCATAATCTCATCTGAAAGTAAAAATTCTGAATAAAATCTATCATTTATTTTCATATGACAACCATAACATGCTTGTTT
>JAYEPD010000138.1:0-1752 GCA_034723675.1 Campylobacterota bacterium | reverse complement strand
TTTCGTGATATTCTAAGTCAAATAATCCTAACATTTATGAAGCCTTATTGATGATATATAGTTATTATTTTATCTAAATTATGGTTTTTATT
Source organism: Campylobacterota bacterium (assembly GCA_034723675.1). Taxonomy (GTDB): domain Bacteria; phylum Campylobacterota; class Campylobacteria; order Campylobacterales; family Arcobacteraceae; genus JAIOSF01. The sequence goes on along the minus strand of JAYEPD010000138.1, from coordinate 1,660 downwards.
TGGTTAGGTGGGTAGTTTTTAGAGATGCCCTTAATGTAAATTTAGACTTTTAAGTTTAAATCTTTATTTTTATAACATTTGAATATTGTTTTATTTTGATGTTATTTTAGTTTTTTTTCTAAACTTTTTAGATAGTTGCTACACAACGGTTGAAGTGAACTACGAGTAACCCTTAGTGAAAATTAAAATTTTATTTAAAATAACTTTTACACTTTTGAATTAGGACTACTTTAAAGCCGATGGGTTACTTGTTAGTTCCACTGATTTGTTATGCTTGATTATTAGAAATGCACCTATTTAATTTCTTGTCAAATGTAACTATTTCATCTTGATTTGAATAAGAACACAATAAACAATCTATAAAATCTAAATTTTTAGTTTTAAATATTTTTAATGCATTATTTATAATTTCATAATTAGATACAGATATATTTTCAAAACTAATTAATTCTAAAAGTTGATTTGAAATATTTTCTTTTGATATTTCATATACTCCTAGTAGTACATAAACTACTTCTGCTAATATTTCATTTGCAATAAATACTTTTTTTGTTGTTAAAATTTCTTCGGCAATATCTGCCATTTTGATATTATCATTAACTAAATATCTTATGATGTAATTAGTATCAATTCTAATCATATTTTTTAAATTTTTCTATTGTGTGATTTTGCCAAGCATTATCCTCTGAAGATATTTTTGAACTATCTGCATATTGATTAAATACACCTCTTAAAGATTTTGTCTTTTCTTGTTTTGTTTCTTGAATTATCTCTTGTTCATCAAGTGGAAACATAATAAATTCAACTTCTCTATCAATATAACTTGTTGGTATATTGATAGTAAAGTTTGTATATTGTGGTTTTATTACTTCTCGTATCATAATATAAATCTCCAATTTCTTTAATTATAACAAAATTTGGCTATAAAAAAAGAAATTATCTTATATTAAATAATGATAAGCCGTAAGAATCTATATTATTACTTGCTGTTGGGTATATATCTGTATCTCTTATTTCAAATACAGATAAACCTTGAGAATATCTTTTGTTATGAACTGTCGGATATATTTCATTATTTTTAATTTCAAATAATGGTAATCCAAATTCATCATCTTTATTATTAACTGTAGCATATATTTGATTATCTCTAATATCATAATATGCAAGTCCAAAATCAGCATTATTATTATTTACTGTTGGGTATAGCGAAGACATTGTTCATCCTTATATTTTTAAAATCCAGTTGATTAATAAATCAACTGGATATATTTATTCTTTACCTATGTTAATTAGACACAGGACAAATTTCATATGATTTTACAGTTATAGCAGAACCATCACTGTAAAAACAAATTTTATTTAAGCCACTTGTTTGTGAACCAGTTAATGTACCAAATGCATATGCAGAAATTGCAAACACTGCTATGGCACTAATACCTAAAATTATTTTTTTCATATTACTTATATCTCCTTTCGTTCAAACTGACTATATTAATAATATAGCTGTGTTCAATTTTTAGAGATAATTCAAAAACTGAGCATAACGCCTGACTTGAAGGACAAGTGGATAAAATGACTTGAAACTTCTGTCTTTATAGTTTATTTAATCGAAACTTTAAAGCTTGAAATTTCGCGACATTACACTTGTTCTTCTTCCAAG
>JAYEPD010000137.1:0-1755 GCA_034723675.1 Campylobacterota bacterium | reverse complement strand
CAACATTTATGCAATCATTTGGTAAAAATGGAAGATTTATGACAACAGCTTTAAACAATATGAATCATAAAGACTTAATGAACTTTTTTACAAGTTTAAAAGTAGATACTCATATACCTGATGGTTTTAGAATATTTCCTGTTACTCATAACTCTACTACAATTATAAATGCTCTTCAAGATGAGCTAAATAGATTAAATATAGAAGTAATTTGTGATGAAAAAGTAATAGATATAAATATAGAAGAGCAAACAAAAAAAGTATCTGCTGTAAAAACACAAAACAATACTTACAAAACAAAAAATATACTTCTTGCAACAGGAGGTTTAGGTTATCCAAAACTTGGAGCTTCTGGAGATGGTCATACTATTGTTAAAAACTTAGGTCACACTATAACAAAAATATACCCTGCTATGATGCCTTTAGATACAAAAGAGACTTGGGTGTCAAAATGTACAGCTCATACTATTGCAAAAGTAACAATAAAAGTAAATCTACCAAATAGAAAACTAAAAAAATTAACAGCAACAGGAGATTTGATATTTACCAAAAAAGGGATAAGGGGACCTGTAGTTTTAGATTTTGCCAGAGAAATTACACCTTATATAGAGGAGTTTAAAGAGGTTCCAATCTTGGTAAATCTCACAAAAGGTATGGATGAAAACGATATAATTCAGTATATAAAAAAAGAGTTGATCAAATCAAAAAATGGAAAAGTTGTAGATATATTAAAGGATATTTTACCATATACAGTACTATTTGAGATATTATCTAGTATTGATATAAATATTCAGGAATTATATAAGAATTTATTAGGAACTAAAAAAGAAAAACTAATTAAGATTTTAGCATGGACACCACTAACTATAAATGGGCATGATGGTTTCGATAAAGCTATGATAACACGAGGTGGAGTAAGTTTAAAAGAGATTGATCCTAATTCTATGCAAAGTAAAGTTATAGATGGACTTTACTTTGCAGGTGAGATACTAGATCTTGATGGTCCTTGTGGTGGATATAACTTACAATGGAGTTTTAGCAGTGGTTATCTAGCTGGTAAACTTTTATAAGGAAAAGATAGTTTAAAGGATACTCCACCATTTTTATTTGTAACAGATATTGCTCCATCCATACTCTCTTGAACTATTTTTCTACTCATGTACAATCCAAGTCCTGTTCCATTTGATTTTGTTGTAAAGTATTTATCAAAAATACTATCTATAATATTTTCATCAATACCACCTGCATTATCGTCCACATATAAAATAAAGTTACCATTTTCAATTTCGTAATTAAATGTTATAGTTTTATTTTCTACTTTATCTATCTCAATAATATCAAGTGAATTTCCTATTAGATTCATAATTACTTGTATTAAATTATTTTTAAAACTATAAACTTCAATCTCATCAATATTAATTATTATTTTAACTGAATTATTATTGATTCTTGAACTTAAAAGTTTTACTGTTTGTTCTATAGTTGATTTTATTTTAAAATATTCTTTAATATTGTCATCGTTTAAAAAATTTCTAAAATCTTCTACTGTTTGAGATAAATGGCTAGATGAGTCCTCTATCCCTTCTAATAACTCATTTAGTTTATCATCATCTAAAGTACCAAACTCTTTATCTATTCTTATATTTGCACTTAACATACTTATTAGATTTAATGGCTGCTTCCATTGATGCGTTATATTTTCAAACATCTCACCTATTATTGCTTGTTTTGATTGCTGTATTAAAATGTTGTCTT
>JAYEPD010000136.1:0-1765 GCA_034723675.1 Campylobacterota bacterium | reverse complement strand
AAGCTGTTATTGCTAGACCATTAGAGCTTATCAATACATTGGAGATGCTTCATTTGTAGATGTTAGATTGTGGTTGTGGTATATTTACAGATTCTAAATCTTTTATAATATCAGTTTTATCTATAAAATCTTTGAATAATTTCATACCACCAAATGGTGTAACTTTTTTATCATAATATTTAATTTTTAACTCACCCATTTGGTGATCCTTTGAAAATATATTAGTAGTTATATTTTAAGGTATGTTTGATTAGGTTTTTATTTTTCTATTGCATAATTTGGGATTATTTTATTTTGCATTTTACAATTCCATTAATAATATTTATTTTATTTGATTTTTTAAAAATTGTTTCATAGTATCTTCATCTTTTGCGATTGCAAAGTGACCAGAACTATGTACAAACTCCATAGAGCTATCTTGAACCAATGCTTTCCCATTTAATTCAAAACTACCAAGATATTTTGGTGGTATTTTTACTTTATAGTTTTTCTCCTCTTCATCTTCCCAAACTACAGCTTTTATTTGTGGAGCTAGTTCTCCATTTATATATGTAGTCCAATGTGGTGTAAATCTGTTTAGTTCTAGTATTTTAGGATTATTATTAAATACAAAAGATTCAGCTACTATATTTTGTACAGCTTGTAGCTCCTCTTCTAAATCTGCCATAGAGTTTAATACTGTCATAGCAAACTTTACAGCCCGAGTAAAAGCTTCATCTTGCTCTTTTGAAGTGATTTTAGAAGTGTTGTAGCACTTTAGTAAGCTAGAGTATTCAAAAGGTTTTGCTTTTGCGATACCTACATCATTGTCATCAACTAATTTTATAAGTTTTGATATCTTTGGATACTCATCTTCAAATCCCAAATACTCCCATATAAGTCCAGCAGAACTTTTTCCACCTTTATATTGATGATGATCAAAGTGTTTAACACCATCAAACTTTTTACCTATATCTATAACCATGTCATACTTAGTAAAATCATCTATATCATGATCTACTCTATGTACAACTATCTCATCTTCTGTAAATATTTTTAGTAGTGCTATTGCTGTTACTTCATCTGCATGAAATATTTTATTGTGTGTTGCTATTTGTTTTATATTTTTTGTTTTCATAGTGTTATTATAGTTTCCATTCTAGTCATATTTTGTCCTAATAATTTATTTTATAGTTTTTCCTATTATACACTTTTTTACTAGGAATTGTTCTAGTTGTTGGATTAAATCCCCATGCAACACTTTGTTTTAGTTTAGTAATTTTGATATTACTTCTTTTATAGTAGATTCATCTACTTTTTATTTCTCACAATATTATTCTATTTAAAACTAAATTAAAATGCCTCTCTATTGATTCAAACTCTATATCAAAATAATCATCATTTCTTATCTTATCTCTATACTTTTGTAAAAGATTGAGTGTATATAAAACCTCTGTGGTACAAGCTTTTTGTAGCAAAGTGGTATAAATAAAATCTAATGTATATTCATTAAGTGAGTGTTGTTTATCTATAAGGGTAAGTTGGGCTTTTGCATTCCAATATACAATCAAGTATAAAAATTCCCAAGACAAAGAACTCTCATTTATATCTGAATAGTTTTTTATTAGATATTCTAATGTCTTGATTTTATCAAACATCATAGCCTTTATAGATAAGTTCTCTTACATTCTCATCATCATCTTTTTTTCTGTAAATATATGGATGAAAAGGTATCTCTTTTATTTTAGAGATTATCTCTTCAAAAAAATTATATGCCCTCGTTGGA
>JAYEPD010000135.1:0-9038 GCA_034723675.1 Campylobacterota bacterium | reverse complement strand
TTTTACGCACTTTTATTGTTTATTTTGTTTTACTAATATACAGAAAATTTTGATATAATACAAACATATAATATAAGAGGATTTTTAATGAATTTAGAAACTATAGATAAACAATATGTATTAAATACTTATTCTAGAAATTATGTAAACTTTAAAAAAGGTATAAACTCAACCCTTTGGGACGAAAATGACAATAACTATATAGACTTCACAAGTGGGATAGGTGTAGTGTCATGTGGACATGGAAATGAAAGAATTACTAATACTATTGCTAATCAGGTAAAAAATATTACCCATATTTCTAATCTTTACGCAATAGAGCCTCAAGCTAAATTAGCTCAAAAAATCGCACAACTTAGTGGATATGATGTTTCAATGTTCTTTGCTAATAGTGGAGCAGAAGCAAATGAGGGTGCCATCAAAATTGCTAGAAAATATGGACAAACAATGTTTGATAATAAAAAATATAAAGTTATCACTTTAGAACACTCTTTTCATGGTAGAACTATAACAACTGTAAAAGCAACAGGTCAAGGAGATATGCATAGTGAAAACTTCACACCATATCCAGAAGGTTTCTCATATGATGCGACTATAAATGATATATATAACTCTATAGATAATGAAACAGTTGCAGTTATGATAGAACTTGTACAAGGTGAAGGTGGAGTGCAACCTCTTCCTAAAGAAGAGGTACAAAAATTGGCACATTATTTAAAACAGAATAATATTCTATTAATAGTAGATGAAGTTCAAACAGGTGCATTTAGAACAGGAGAATTTTTAGCTTCAAATCTTTATGAGATAGAACCTGATATCATAACTATGGCAAAAGGTATAGGGGGTGGAGTTCCTATTGGTGTAGTTATGACAATACATAAAGATATATTAACTCCAGGTGATCATGGAAGTACTTTTGGTGGTAACTATTTAAGTACTGCTGCTTCATTAGAGGTTTGTAATATTTTAGAGGAGATAAAAGATAACGGTACTTTAGATGAAACTATTATCTATTTTGAAACAAAGTTCAAACAATTTTATGAAAATCACCAAGATATATTTACTGATTTAGTTGGACTAGGTCTTATGAGAGGATTACGAGTAAAAGATAGGGATACTCTTTCATCAATTATTAAAGAGGGCTTTAATAATGGTGTTTTAGTTTTAAAAGCAGGAAAAAATACATTAAGATTTTTACCACCATTAACTATAACAAAAAGTGAAATTGATGAAGGATTTAGAAGATTGGAGGTAGCCCTTGAAAAAGCTTAATTTTACTTTTGCAGTTTTTGCACTTTTAGTTACATCTAGTATTTTTGCAAATGATATTTTATCGCATACAAAAAAAGATATATTAAACTACTCTTATGAAAAATCTAAAGAAGATAGTAGTAAACTTAAAAATGATTGGATAAACCCTATAACATACAAATTTATCTATAATCAAGGCGATGAATACACAACTTCTAAATCTTTTATAAGTGTATCTCAACCTATATTTAAAAGTGGTGGAATCTATTATGCTATAAAATATGCAAATAGTATGGAAAAACTAGGCAAAACAACTATTGATACACAAAAAAAAGAGCTTGTAAAACAAGCATTAAATCTCCTTTTTGAAATAAATAAAATAGATATCACTATAGAAAAGCAAAAACTTCTAATTAGAAATGCCAAACTTGATATAGATAGAAAAAAAGAGCAAGTTTTAAATGGTATCCTTGATACATCTTTTCTAGATAATGCAATCATTGAATCAAATATGAAAGAAAATAGTCTAATTGATTTAGAATACCAAAAATATTCATTGATCAATAACTTATCAAAGATATCAAATAAAAGTTATCATGAACTTGAACTTCCAACTTTCTCACTCCTTGATGAAAGTGCATATATAGAAAATAATATCTATTTAAAACAGGTAAAAGAGGATATTGATAGTTCTTATTGGATGAAGAATATGGTAACTTCAAACTATCTTCCAACAATAAACTTAACAGCAGATTATACAAAATATCATGAAACTGATGATATGACAAGTTTACAAGGTGAAGATACATTTAAGAATATTGGTTTTAATATAACAATACCTCTTGATATAAAATATTCATACAATATAGCTAGCTATAAACTCGCTTATTTACAAAAAAAACTCACCTTAGAGGACACAAAACAAGATGAGCTACTAAAATTCAAAAGTTTAATTCAAAAAATTGCAAGCTTAGATAAAAAAATAGAGATAGCAAAAAAAGATGTTTATCTTTACGACTCACTTCTTACTCAAATGATAGAGCAACAAACAGTTGGTATGAAAACTCAGTCAGATGTTGATACTATGATTAACTCTAAAGATATTAAAAAACTAGATATTAAAAGTCTAAATATTGATAAACAAATAGAGCTTTTAGAGATATATTCTCGGACTATTGATGGATAATCCAATATTATTTAGTCAATATTTCAATAATTGGCTTTATGGAAAAGATGGTTACTACTCAAACTATAAAACAATAGGAAAAGGTGGTGACTTTTATACAGCTGTTAGTTCTAGTAAATTTTTTGGTGGAAGTATAGGGAAAAGAGTTGTTGATGTTATTGAAGAGGGATTTTTAGGAAAAGATACAACTGTTGTAGAGATTGGTGCACATCATGGATACTTACTTTCTGATGTGATTCAATTTATATTTACACTAAAGCCTGAACTAATAGGGACACTAAAGTTTGCAATAGTTGAGAGGTATGAACACTTAAGAGAAAAACAAAAAGAGTATTTTAAAACTTGTTTTGGAGATGATATAGAGCTGATTCACTACAATGATATAAGTGAACTAAAACTATCATCTGCTTTTGTAGTAGCAAATGAGATATTTGATGCCTTTGCTTGTGAGCTTGTATATACTAATGATAAAGATCAATTACAATATGCTGTTGTAAATGATAACAAGATACAGTTCATAGATAATCCAGATGAGAACTTAGCCAAACATTGTGAAACACACAAAGTTACAAAAGGCGAAGTTGCAGTTGGTTATGAAGAGTTTGCTTTAAATATGTGTAACAATATTGAAAAATTTGAATTTGTAACATTTGATTATGGTGAGCTATATCCAAGAAATGACTTCTCTTGTAGAGTATACGAAAAACACAATGTTTATCCTATATTTGACGAAGAGATTGATCTAAAAAAACTATACGGTAAATCTGATATAACATATGATGTGAATTTTTCACATGTAATAGAATCCTTTCTTAAAGCTGGTGCTACAAACTTAAGTTATGAAACTCAACTAAAAGCACTCGTTTCTTTTGGTATTATTGAACTCCTTGAGATACTTCACAAGAATGTAGATGAAAAAACTTATTTGAGTGAATCTAATAAGGTAAAAACACTTTTAAATCCAACTGGTATGGGAGATAGATTTAAAATGGTTAATTTTAGAAAAAATAGAGGTTAAAATGACACTTTTAATAAATGGCGAAGAGAAACATATAGAAGATAATAAAACATTACTACAAATAATAATAGATTTAGATATAGAGAATAAAGTGATGGCAAGTGCTGTAAATATGGAGATTGTTAAAAAAGAGGATTGGAATAGCTATATTCCAAAAGATAATGACAAATTAGAGTTATTACAATTTGTTGGTGGCGGTTGATACTTTAGAGTATTAAAACTCTAAAGTTCCCTCAATAGTAAATTCTGCTTTTGCATCAAGTTCAGCATGACTTAAAACAGCTATACTTAATCCAAATTTTTCATAAATCTCAGATATTCTTTTTCTAAGACTTGGATCTACTATCATAGAAACAGTATTGATACCTTTTTCATCAACTTTTGATATAAGTTCTCTTGTTTTAGTTACAAGAGAATTTATCTCTGCAATACTTAATAATAATTGACTTACACCATGTTGTTCTTGTAGTTTGCTAATAAAATCTTGTTCAAGCTCTGACTTCATTGTTATAATATGTAAAGATCCATCATTTGCAGTAAATTTATCTGTTATAAGTCTATATAGTTTAGACCTAACATGTTCTAATAAAATATCAGGAGATTTTGTCAATTCTGCAATATCTGAAACTGCTTCAAGTATCGTAATCATATCTATTAAAGGTATATTTTCATGAAGTAAATCTTTACAAACTTTTAATAATGTTCCATAGTTTGTAACTTTCATTGCTTCCTCAACAATAATAGGAAAACTCTCTTTTAATCTATCTATTATATCAACAAGATCTTGTCTTGTAATAATATCTTCTGCATGTTTTTTTATAAGCTCTGATAGATGAGTAGAGATGATAGTTGGGGCATCAACAACTGTAAAACCACTATTTAATGCTTCATCTTTTTTATCAGGTGTTATCCAAGTAGCATCAAGTCCAAAAACAGGTTCTTTTACTCTTTTACCTTGTATTTTTGCCCCTGCTATTCCTCCCATTGCTAAGAGTTGATTTAATTCAACATTACCTTTTGCAATTGAGATTCTTTTTAAGTTAAAAGAGTATTCATTCATATTTAAACTAGTATCGTCACTAATTCTAATTTGAGGTATTACAAATCCTAACTCACCTGCAATTTTATTTCTTATACCTTTTATCTTATCTAAAAGTTCACTATCACCTTGGACCAATCTAAGAAGTTGAGCTCCTAACTTTAACTCTAAAACTTCTAGTTTCATAGTTTTATCAATAGCTTGATCTTCTGTTAATACATTTGATTGTTTTTGTTTTTGTTTATTTTTTTCTTCCTCTTCAATATCTTTTTTAGCTTTTGATGTAATTGTATCACCTTTTACAAATCTTGTAAATGCATTATCTTGCTCTGCTTCAACCATATAAACAACATAACCAATACCTGTAAGTAAAAATCCCATAAAAAATAATATCCCTGTAGGAAAACCAGGAACTAAACCAAATAACATAAGTGCTATACCTGTTATTATTAAAGATTTACTATCATTTACTAGTTGTGCAATTGTTCCACTTGCAAATTTTTCATCTTCTGTATTTGAACGAGTTATAATAATAGCAGTAGCTGTTGATATAATAAGTGCAGGTATTTGAGCAACCAAACCATCACCAATGGTTAATATAGTATATATTTCTGAACTTTCAGCTGCACTTAAATCATACTGAAAAATACCTATCATCAATCCACCAATTAAATTTACAAGTGTGATAATAATACCAGCAATAGCATCACCTTTTACAAACTTTGCAGACCCATCCATGGTACCATAAAAGCTTACTTCACTTGCTAACTCTTCTCTTCTTTTTCTTGCTTGTATATCATCTATAAATCCAGCATTTAAATCAGCATCAATTGCCATCTGCTTACCTGGTAATGAATCAAGTGAAAATCTTGCTTGTACTTCAGCAACCCTTCCTGCACCTTTTGTTACAACCATAAAGTTAATAAGTACAAGAATAATAAATATAATAACTCCAATTACCATATTTCCACCAACAACAAATTCTCCAAATGCTGATATAATGGAACTTACAGCATCTGGACCATTGTGACCTTCACTTAATATAGATCTAGTTGTTGCAATATTTAAGGATAATCGAAATAGGACCAGAATAAGTAATAGTGTAGGAAAAGTTGATAAATCAGTTGGCTTTTGAACAAAAAGTGCAATAAGTAAAATAAGTATAGCAGATGTTAAAGATAGTATTAAAAAGAAATCTAATAATCCTTTTGGTAAAGGGACAATGATAATTGCCAACATAGAAAAGACAAATGCAATTAATACATATTCTTTCCTAAAAAATATATTTCTAATACCCATCTAAAACTTTATTTCACTATCTTAAAAAATTAATCAAAGACATCTCTGTCATCTTTGATATAGTAGAATACAAAGCTGAGTATGTCATCTCTAAAGATTTTGATTCCATAGCCAATTTAGATAAGTCAGCTCCACCCCACTCTTGAATTAAAATATTATAATTTGATTCCTGTGATGTTATCTTATCAAATGCTATATTAAATACATTGTTTCTACCACCAAGTTCACCATGACCGATATTTGTAGCATCAAATTGTTTTGTTGAGAGTGTTGAACCTCTACTTAATGTATCCCATACCAAAGTATCATCAATAATACCACCTTTTGTTCCATCTAGTTTTGTAGACTGACCCTCAAGTGCATTTATAATAACATTCAAATCATCGAAGTAATTATGTTTAGCTTCAAATACTCTACCCTCTGGACTTGTTGGTAAATGATTTATTGTGTATGTTTCTTTTGTAGCTTGTCTTGTTGTATCTGCTTCAATTGAAGCTGTTGAACTATCTATTGCTATTTGATTAGTAGAATTTAAGGGATCATATAATAAACCATTATGATCATATTTTTGTAAATGTGTTTTAGAACTATTTAATTTCCACTCATGACCATTTTCATCTATTATTCTTTCATCTGCTTCAAAAGTGAACTGCTCTCCAGCTGCTGCACTACTTCCATTATAGAATACAACATCATACGCTGTAACTCCTCTGTCTCTATAACTTCCTGGCTGAACTGCAATCTCTCTTAAAAATCCATCTCCTCCAAATTCGACTTTTCCATTAAGATCAAAATTATTATCTTTTGTCATTGTTTGCTTTGTTGTTACGGAACCTGTAAATACATATTCACCATCAACATTGGTGTTAACTCTATCTAAAATATTATCTCTTATTCCTCTTAAGTTTGTTGCAAGAGCTAGTTTATCACTTCTATCCATACCATCATTAAGTCCTTTTAGAAGATCAACTTTAATAAAATCCAATGCAGTTTTAACCTCTGCAACATTTGAATCTGCTGTATTGTTAATAGCTTGCGATTTTACTATTTGAAGTTTTAAACCCTCTGTTACTCTTAATTTATCTTCAAGATTTATCAAGTCTGCATGCAAAAGTGAATTTTCACTACCTTTTTCAATTGCTTTTCCTGAAGCCATTTGATAATTTATTCGTGTTGTTTCTGTGTTAAGATTACCAATATGGTACATCATATTACGACTTGTATCAATCATTTGTCACCTCCATTAGTGAATTTACAGTTGATTCATAAGTAAATAGTTCATCTACCCCTTGTGTTAAAAAAGTTCTTATCTTATCTTTTTTAAGCAAAGCAGCATCTAACTCTTTATCCATCCCTTTTTTATAAGCACCAATTCTTAAAAGTACCTCATTCTCATTTATAAGAGATAATACCCTTTTTAACTTTAAAAACCTATTATACTGTTCTTTTGATATAACTTTATCTATTACTCTTGAAGCACTTTGAAGTAGATCTATTGGAGGATAAAAACCCTCTTCTGTTAGTTTTCTTGTTAATACAATATGACCATCAAGAATTGATCTGCTTTGATCTGCTATTGGATCACTCAAATCATCCCCATCTACAAGAACTGTAAAAAATGCTGTTATTGTACCTTTACTATTAGAACCAGCTCTCTCCATAAGTTGTGGTAGCATAGCAAACACTGAGGGTGGATATCCTCTTTGTGTTGGAGGTTCACCAGTACTTAGACCTATCTCTCTTTGTGCCATAGCAAATCTTGTAACTGAATCCATCATTAGAAGAACATCATGTCCCTTATCTCTAAAAAATTCTGCTATTGCCATAGCTGTAAATGCTGCATATTTTCTCATCAATGATGATTCATCACTAGTCGCTGTTATAATAACAGTATTTTCAAGATTGTTTTCAAGGTTATAGTGTATAAATTCAGGAATTTCACGACCTCTTTCTCCCACAAGTGCAATAATTTTTATTTGTGCTTCACAACCCTTTACAATCATCCCCATAAGTGTAGACTTACCCACACCTGAACCTGCAAATATACCCACTTTTTGACCTTTACCACAAGTAAGCATTGAATCTATTGATTTAACTCCTGTAGAAAATCTTTCATCTATAATTCCTCTTTCAAGAGGTGATATAGTTTCTTTATTAATAGATGAACTTTCATTAACATCTCTTATTTTTCCTTTTTCATCAATAGGCTCACCCATTGCATTTATAACTCTACCTAAAAGACCATATCCACATTTTACATTTAAACCCTCTTTTTGTAAAAAAACTTTATCTCCTATTCTAAATCCATCTATGAAAGAAAATGGAACAACTGTAAAATTTGATTGGCTAACAGAAGCTACCATTCCCAATACAGTATATAATTTTTGATTTGATTCTATTTTTACAATATCACCAATTGCAACATCTAAGCCATCTGCAATAATTGTAGTTCCACTTATATTTGTTATTTTACCAAACGGCAGATAGAGTTTGTTTATATCTATATTGTTAAGTAGATTATCTATATTCATATTTACCCATTACATTTTATCACACATTTTTTTATAAAAGCTATCTGTATTATCTAATTTTTGACATTTTTTAACTATATTTTTGTATCTATTGTTTTTATTTTTAAACTCATAAATTTTTGCCATCTCATAATATATCCGTGCTAAATCATCTTGTTTTATTTTTCTATCTATACTTTTACCATCTAGTTGTCTTTTTATTCTTAATCCATATTTTAAATATTCTAAAGATTTATCGTAATTATCATCAAGCTTAGCATACTTTGCTAGTTCTAATTCTACAAAAGGTGAATATATTCTTGCATTCATACTATTTTGCGTTTCAAAAAGGTTATTCAATATAACAATTGATTCCTCCTCTTCATCATGCTTTTGAAGATATAAATAATACTGATAATAAAAGTCTATTATCATTGGATTGTCTTTATTGTTTATTATAAATTCTTGATTTCCTCTTGCATATGCAAAAAACTTCTCCATTGCTTTTGGATTGTTTTTATTTCCATATATTAAAAATCTATACAAAAATTCATCAGAAAGTATCTTTGCATCACTTAACATATCAAGTTTTTGTGAAAACTTAAAAGCATCATCATATTTATTTAATAAAATCGCAACTTGCTCTAAATAAAAATAAACCATACTATCTTTTGCTTTATTATAGACATTTTTAGCTATTGTATAAGCCCTAACTTCTGGTTCATCAATCATACA
>JAYEPD010000134.1:0-1771 GCA_034723675.1 Campylobacterota bacterium | reverse complement strand
TCAAATTTTCAAGTATTTAAAGAGCTTAAAAAAAGACCAAATGATAGTTTTGAAGATATTATGAAGATGTTAAAAATGAGTGTATTTAATGAAAATATCTTAACACAAGGTGCAAAACATATTGATATAGTTTATGAGATAGGACTAAAAAATGGATTTAGTTTAAGTTCTAAAAGTGAAGAGATTAAAACAGATAATTATAATTTTATAAAACTTTATGAAGATGAAAGAGTATTTATGTTTTGTTTTGATAAAGAGATAAAAACAGATATTCAAGAGTTTATAGCAAAAGATGCGAAGCTTGTATGTTTTGATAAAGCGATGGATGATAGTACTAAGTTGAATCTTAGAGAAAATATTGATTTAGAGAGTTTATAATGACTAAAAAATATCCATCTACTATAAAAGATTGGTTGAGATACCTAACAATTGATAATTATTACACTACTTTTAAAATTGAATATTTAAAAGATATAATTGAAAAAAATGGTTGTGACTATATTGAAGTAAAGTCTAAAGTTTTACAATATAGGCTTAAAAATAGAACTACTATTTTCAGCTTTGAAAATAAAGTTTTCTATATTACAGATACTTTTAAACTAAGACAAAATATTGAAACTATTAAAGAGTTTTGGAAAAATCAGGAGTATAATTTTCAAAATAAATTTGCATTGGAACTCTTAAAAGAAACCCTTATTGAAGAAGGTTTTTATTCTTCAACCATAGAAGGTGCTCATAGTACAGTAAAACGAGCAAAAACATTAGCGTATGGAAAATCTGAACCAAAAGATAAAAGTGAATTTATGGTTCTAAATAATTTTAGGGCATTATTAGAACTAGAAGATAGAGATGATGAAATATCAAATGAGTTAATACATCAAATTCACAAGATTACAGTAGAAAATACACTTGACGATGATTATAATATAGGATGTTATAGAAATGAACCAAATGAAATAATTAATTCAAGTGGAAAAGTTATATTTAGTCCAATAGCAAATATTGATACAATGAACTCAATGATTAATGAATTATTAGAATTTTTAAAAGATGATGAGTTTTCAAAACCAATAGAAAATTTATATAAAGCAATCTCTTTCCATTTTTTATTTGCTTTTATTCATCCGTTTGATGATGGCAATGGAAGAACGGTAAGAATATTATTTACATATTTGTTAAAATTATATGGTTATGATATGTTTTATTATATTTCACTATCGGAGATAATAAATAGAAAAAAAGCAAAAGAGTATTATGAAGCTTTTATTAATGTTGAACGAAGTGATAATAATTCACAAGAAGAATTTGACATGACATACTTTTTTTACTATATGAGTAAAGTTATGCTAGAGGGATTAGAACTTTTAAAACACAGAATAAATACTCACCTAAGAGAAGATATAATAAAACAAATAGCTAAAGATAGAGAGATAGATTTAACACCAAGACAATCAAAAATAGTAAAAATATTATCAAATAAAAATAATACATTTATGATAACAAGTCATCAATTATCTAAAAGATTTGATGTATCTGAAAGAACAATCCAAAAAGATTTAAAACTATTAATTGATTTTCATTTAATAGAAGTAGTTAAAGCACCAGCAGATAAAAGAAAAAATTATTTTAAGATAAAAGTTGATTTTTAAATGCAAATAAGATATCAAAAACAATTACACCAAGAAAAAGCGATAACTTCAATAGTTGATATATTTCAAGGTCAAATAAAACAAAATAGTTCTTATGATATATTTGATGGTGAGGCTGTTTG
>JAYEPD010000133.1:0-9068 GCA_034723675.1 Campylobacterota bacterium | reverse complement strand
CGGCTTAGAAATACATACTTATAACTTTCTAGCATCTCATAAGCAATATCTGTTTTATCTACATATACATAATCTTCATTTCTTATTTCACTAAATGTTTGAATACCAATAGGTAGTTTTTTTAATTGCATTATATCCCCTTTGCTTAAATATACTGTTTAAATTAAGATTATTATACTAAAATAAACCTCTAAATCATCTCAAAAGACGAGCTTTAAATAAAGGTTATATATGAAAATAGCTATAATTCACGATTGGTTAGTAACTGATGCCGGGGCTGAAAAGGTTTTGAAGTCTATATGTGAGTTATATCGTGAAGCTGATATATTTTCTTTGGTTGATTTTTTAAGTGATAAACAAAGAGAAGATATAGTAAATGGTAGAGATGTAAAAACTTCGTTTATACAAAGGTTGCCAAAAGCTAAAACACACTTTAGGAACTATTTGCCTTTGTTTCCCAAAGCTATAGAGAGTTTTGATCTATCTTCATATGGGTTGATCATAAGTTCATCTTGGGCTGTTGCTAAGGGTATAAAAAAAAGTGATGAGCAGCTTCATATATGCTATTGTCATACTCCTATAAGATATGCATGGGATCTATATGATGAATATATTTCAAATTTAGGTGGTATAAAAAAGATTTTGGTTAAGTGGACTTTAAGAAGTTTGCGTAAGTGGGATCTGGCTACTGTTGATAGGGTTGATTATTTTATAGCAAATTCAGATTTTGTGAAAGAGCGAATAAAAAGAACTTATAACAGAGATGCTACTGTTATCTATCCACCTATAGATATAGATAAATTTAAACTTTATAAAGAGAAAGAGAACTTTTATGTAACAGCATCAAGGTTGGTACCATATAAAAAAACAAAACTTATAGTTGAGGCTTTTAGAAAAATGGGTGATAAAAAACTTTTAGTTATAGGTGCAGGTGAAGAGTTACAAGAGATAAAGAAAATAGCTGGTGGTTTTGACAATATAAGTGTATTGGGTTATTGTAAAGATAAAACAATGATAGATACTATAAGTAGAGCAAAAGGTTTTGTATATGCTGCTGTTGAGGACTTTGGGATAGTTCCTCTTGAAGCTATGGCAGCAGGTACTCCAGTCATAGCACTTGATGATGGGGGAACAGCTGAAACAGTAGTTGATGGGGTCAATGGTGTTCATTTTAAACGACAAACAGTAGAAGATATACGAGATGCTATTAAAAGATTTGAGAATTTGGAGTTTGAACCACAAAGTGTACGAGATACAACTATGAGATATACACATTTTAAAGAGGAGTTTGAAAAATTTATGGAGAGTAGATGGAAAAACTAACTAAACCTATCTTAGCAATACTTGATATAGTTTGGTTGATAGTACTTTTTTATATCACAACTAATATTCGTCAAGAAATATATATATTTGAATTGCCTGAATTTAATAGATTGACATTGTATGATTTTTCTTTTGTTGTTGTGATTGTATTTGTGTTGTTTTATTATGAGGGGATATATAAATTTAGATATGATTTTTGGCAAGATACTTTTAGGGTGATACGGTCATTGATTATTGGTTTTATACTTACTTTTGCTATATTGAGTCTTTCAAAAACTAATCTTGAGTACTCAAGAGCTTTTATAGTTATATATTTTAGTTTATCTTTTGTTTTATTGCCTATATTTAAAAGATATACAAAAAAGATTATTTTTTATTTTGATGGATTTAAAAAAGATGTTTTGGTTGTTGGTCAAGCTGAATCTGTAGAAATTTTTAAAAAAGAGATATCTAAAAACTGGTACTTAGGTTTGAAGTTTAACAAAAAAAGTTACGATAGTGTTATAGTTATATCTAAAGGGTTAAAGCAAAATAAACTTAGTAAACTTATAGATAAATATCTACATAAAACAGCAGAGGTGTTTTTGGTACCATATATAACTGATATAAACTTTGCACACTCAAATATCATGGAGTACTCAAATATAAGGGTAAATGCTATTCAGATTGAAAACAAACTACTGCTTGCTAGTAATATTTTGGTAAAAGATATATTTGATAAAGTTGTATCTTTTTTGATATTGCCTATTTTTTTAGTGATACATATGATTGTAGTTGTTGCTATTAGGGTTGATTCTAAAGGTTGTGTTTGGTTTAAACAACATAGATTGGGTAAAGATGATGTAGATTTTGAGGTTTATAAATATAGAACTATGTATGAAAACTCAGATAAGTTACTTGAAAGATATTTGGAAAATAATCCTGACGAGGTGGTAAACTACGAGGAGTTTCATAAGTATAAAAATGATCCTAGGATAACAAAAGTTGGTAAATTTCTTAGAGCTACATCACTTGATGAATTTCCACAGATTATAAATGTATTAAAGGGTGATATGAGTTTGGTGGGTCCTAGACCATATATGTTAAGTGAGAGTGAAAAACTAGAAAAGAATAAACATCTAATACTCAAAGTAAAGCCAGGTATTACAGGACTTTGGCAAGTAAGTGGTAGAAATAATCTTACTTTTAAAGAGCGTTATGAGCTAGAGGTTTGGTATATCAAAAACTGGTCTTTGTGGGCTGACTTGGTGATACTTATAAAAACTATTAAAGTAGTACTTGGTAAGGTTGGTGCTAGGTGATTAAAAAATTAGATAATAACTATTTTAATATCAACAATCTTTGATGTAGTGTATCTATAGTATCTATAATACCCTCATCCAAATGATTGGTAAACCCCCAATTAACTAATAAACAATCAATTTTAGCTTGATTAGATGCTCTTAAATCTTTGTGACTATCTCCGATTAGTATCGCTTCGTTGTTTTTGATTTTTAACTTTTCCAGTGTATCATATATCATTTGAGGATCAGGTTTTGGTTTTTTAACATTATTTGCCCCTATAATCATATCAAAATGTTTTTCTATATTAAGATGTTTTATCATTTTAGTTGCAAATTCATACGATGCATTAGTTGCTACACTCAATTTAAAATGTTTTTCTAATGAATTAAGCATATCTTTTATTCCGTCATATAGTACTATCTCATTAAGACAGTTTTCATTGTAATAGTTAGTAAATAAAATTGTTTGTTCTTCTGTAAATGTTTTAGTACCATAAAAAAATTCTGAACTATTTATATCTGGATTATTCATATTTGTAAGTAAAATATCTTTTGACATAGAGTCCAAACCTATATTGTTTCTAACATGATTTATTGTATTGTAAATAGCATCACCACTATCTATTAATGTACCATCCATATCAAATATTATAAGTTTTTTTTTCTGCATAATTTAATGAAAAGAAACTTTATCGCAAATAAATATTGCGATAAGTTTAGCTATTTTTATTTAACTTTTTCCAAGTATTCACCTTTTTGAGTGTCACATTTAATGTAATCACCTTCAAGTAAATGAAATGGTATCTGTACTACAGCACCACATTCTAAAGTAGCAGGTTTCTTACCACCTTGTGAGTCACCTTTAAAATTAGGTGGTGTTTCTATAATCTTCATCTCAACAGTTGCAGGTGGTTCAACGGTAATAGCTTCACCTTTAAAAAACATCATATCTACATTCATACCATCAATAATCCATTTTTCTGTATCTCCAACTTGCTCTGGAGTTAAACCAATCTGATCATAAGTATCTGTATCCATAAATTGCAACATCTCACCATCATCATATAAAAACTGCATAGTTTTTTGTTGTAAATCAGGAGTTTCAAATTTATCACCTGCATGAAATGTTTTTTCGATAGTTTTAGCATTTAAATAATTTTTAATTTTACATCTTACAAATGCAGCACCTTTACCAGGTTTTACATGTGCATAATCTATAATTTTATATGGGATACCATCAACTTCAATCTTTAAACCTTTTTTTAAGTCACTCATACCTAGTGCCATGATATTCCTTTATATTTGTGCGTAAGAGACTGACCGTGCAGCTTCTAAGTTTTGTAATTTGCCAAGTGTATCATTTGAAACATCTTCATCAACTAATATTACAGCCAATGCCCCATTTTTACTTCTTCCTAATCTAAAATCAGAAATATTAATATTTTCATTTGCTAAAATATTACCAACATTTCCAATTACACCTGGTACATCTGAATTTGTTAATAATATCATTTTACCAGATGGCTCTATATCCATTATATAATCATTTATTTTAATAATTCTTTGAACACCCTCTTCAAAAATTGTACCACTTGTAGTTGTTACACCATTTGTAGTAGTTATTTTAACTGTTACTTGATTTTTAAATGCACTTGTATTTGTATGGACAGAAGAATTAATCTTGATTGATCTTTCATTTGCAACAAATGTAGCATTTACATAGTTTAATTTTTCATTACTTAAACTATGTGTCAACCCACCAACTATAGCAAATGTTTCTAAACTATCAAGATAATCAGCAATTTCACCTTCTGCTTCAATCTTAATCGATTCTATTGCAGTTTTATCCATTTGTGCTATTAAAAAAGCCATTTTTTGTGTTAGTTCTAAATATGGCTTAACAAATGATGGAATTTTTGTTTCATCTATTGGTAAATTTAAAGCGTGAGGATAACCAATACCACGAGCAGATTTAATAGCATTTTGAGCTGCTTGAGTAGCAATTTTAAATTGTGATTCAACAGTATTCGCTCCAAGATGAGCAGTAACTGTTACATTATCTAAATCCAATAAAGGATGATTTGTAGCTGGTTCTTTACTAAATACATCAATTCCTGCCATATGAATTTTTTTACTTTTTAGATTGTTAAATAGTGCTTCTTCATTATATAAACCACCTCTTGCACAATTGATAAGAACAACACCATCTTTCATCTTTGCAATCTCTTTTTCGTCAATCATATTTAATGTTTCTGAATTTTTTGGTGTGTGTATTGTAATAATATCACAAGCTAAAATATCATCAAAATTTGTAGTATATTCAACACCTAAGTCAGTTGCCTTAGATGAAGCTATATAAGGGTCATATGTAACCACTTCCATCTCAAAAGCTTTACATCTTAGAGCAACTCTATGTCCTATATTACCAAAACCTATTATACCAATCTTTTTACCGTATAACTCTTGTCCATACCAGTCTTCTCTTTTCCAGATTCTTTGATCTTTTAACTGTGCATGAGCATATGGCATTTTTCTCATACAAGATAGTAAATGTGTCATTGTTAATTCAGTTGCAGCTAAAGTATTTGCTGTAGGTACATTCATAGCAATGACACCTCTTTTACTACAACCATCAATATCTACATTATCAACTCCAACTCCTGCTCTTACAACTGCTTTTAAATTAACAGCTGCATTTAAAAAAGTTTCATCTATATCAGTTGAACTTCTTGTAATACACACATCAGCATCTTTGACTACATCTAAAAGGGCAATTTTATCAATGTCTGCTGCATATACATAGTTAATATCACTTGTACTTTTTAATATTTCCAATCCACTTTCATGAATATGGTCACATACTACTACTGTAGGTTTATTCATTTTATTCTCCATATTAAAACAGTTAAATTACTTTAACTGTCCTGCTAGTGCATCACCAAGTGTCATTGTTGAATCATCATTTACAGATTTTAACATATCTCTATCTTTTTGAGATGCTAATCTTTTTACTGATAACCTTACTCTGTTTCTTTGTTTGTCAATATTTACAACAACAGCCTCTATCTCATCACCTATTTTAATCTCCTCTTCACCCTCTTCAGTTTTTAGTAAATCTTCTTTTCTAATCAATCCATCAAGGTTATCTTCAAGTTTAACAAATACACCAAAATCTTTTATATCTTTTACTGTAGATTTAATAATATCACCATTGTTATGTTCTTTTTCAAATTTTTGTGCTGGTGAATCTTGAAGTGATTTTATACTTAATGATATATTCTCTTTTTCTGTATCAATTTTTATTATTTTCACTTCTATCTCATCACCTTTTTTAAAGATCTCTTTACATTTAGAACCTGCATCCCAAGAAGCTTCCTCATTATGTAAAAGACCGTCAACACTTCCTAAGTTTACAAATGCTCCAAAGTCTGTTAATGTAGCAACAGTACCTGTTACAACATCATTTACTTTATATTCTTTAACGAAAGTTTGAAATGGTTTAGCTTGAAGTGATTTCAAAGAAACTCTTAATCTTCTTTTATCACAATCTAAATCTATAACCTCAACATTAATCTCTTGACCAATCTCTAAGTAATCTTTAGGATTTTTAATGTTTTTATCCCAAGATATTTCAGATATATGTAAAAGACCCTCTATATCATTTCCTAAATCAACAAATGCACCGTATGATTCGAAGTTTGAAACAGTAACAGTAATAGTATCACCTGTTTCTAAAGCATCTCTCATCTCTTCCCATGGATTTGCTAATGCTTCTTTAATCGATAAAGATAAGTGACCTTTCTCTTTATCATATGATTTCATAACAACTACAACTTCATCACCCTCTTTATAATAAGCTGATGGATTTACAGGACCTTTATAAGAGATCTCATTATAGTTTACTAAACCGTCAATTCCACCCATGTCAACAAACATACCATATGATGTTATTTTCTTAACAGTACCTGATCTTGGAACATTATTTTCCATAAGTTCAGATATTTTTTCCTCTTTATGTTTTTGTGCCTCTTCAATTAGTTTTCTTCTTGAGATAACAATACTTGCTGTTTCTGGTTTAGCTTTAAGAACAACAGCTTTTATTTTTTTACCAACTGCTCCAACTGCTTTTAGAAAACCTTGTGCCATTGGCATAAAGTACTCCATACCCTCTTCATCTTGAACTACAAAACCAGCTCTAGGTTTAACAGATATAACAGTACCTTCAACGATTACATTTTCAGGTTCTTCACCATGCTCTGCTAAAAACTCATCAAATCTAATTTTTTGTAATACTTTTTTATATGACAAAGATAAATTTTCACCTCTAGTTCCTAAAACCATAACTTTGATTTTATCACCCATAGCATATTTAATTGTACCATCTATATTAGTTATTTCACTTAAAGGTATTCTACCCTCTTTACCTGCTATACTTACTACAAAGCTATCATCATTTAAAGCTACTATTTCACCCTCTGCTACTGTATTAGTTTCTGTACTTTTTTCACTCTCCTCAAACATTGCTGCGAAGTCTTCACCTTCACCTAATTCAAAATCTTCTAATTTTTTCATTGACACTTGCCTACCCTTTTTTATAATTAATTGTGCTGATTATAGCTAAACTTCACTTAAATTAATTTATTTATATTTTTTTTAGTTCAATTCTGTAATAAGTTTTACTTAAGATTAAAGGAAATAGCTTTATTTGCAAAGTTGTTTTTTTATATTATCAGATTAAAATGTATTAATATATGGTTCTTAATCTTCTAGTCACGCGTAATTTCTTTGTTAATCTTAAGTAAAACTTATTACATAATTGAACTATATGTTTTTTATCTTATCAATTACTTTTTCTATAATCCAATCAGGAGTAGAAGCACCAGCAGTGACACCGCATAATTCTTTATTTTTGAACCAATTGTAATTTAACTCATTTTCATCTTCTATTAAAAAACTATCATCACATAATTCTTGTGCTATATTTAGAAGTTGTTTTGTATTTGATGAATTTTTACCACCAATTACAATCATTATATCTACTTCACTTGATAACTCTTTAGTTGCAGCTTGATTTTCAAATGTTGCATCACATATAGTATTGAATACTCTAACCTCTTTATGATTTAATATTAAATCATTTGCAATATCTAAATAATTTTCTTTTTTTCTTGTAGTTTGTGCTACTGTAGCTACTTTATCATATTTGAAGTTTATATTTTTTAATTCATCTTTTTCAAGTACTACATGTACATCATCCCCATAACTTTTTACACCTTTAACTTCAGGGTGATTTTCATCTCCAAATATAACAATACTATATTTTTCTGCTGACATATTTTTAACTATTTGTTGTGGAGTTGTTACAAAAGGGCAAGTAGCATTTATAACTTTTGTATTTTTATTTTTTAAAATCTCTAAATCATTTTTAGGAATACCATGAGTTCTTATAATAACAGTATCATTATCTTTTATCTCATCAAGAGATTCATATAAACCGACATTAAAATCATTTTTAAGTCTACTTATCTCATTTTGATTGTGAATAAGTGGTCCAAAAGTTGCAGAGTTTTGATGTTTCTCTGCTATCTCTATTGCTCTTTTTACACCAAAACAAAAGCCATAATGAGTGGCTAATTTTACTTTCATATACCATCTTTCTTTAAATTTGTTTTTATATCTTCGACACCAAATCAAGTAATCGAAGATAAATATATTTTACCATAAATTTTAAATATTTCCTATAACTCTATCTTAAAAGATTAACTAAACTTTGTTTTTTCAAAGTTCTATAAATATCAAAATCACTATCAATACTTACTATATTTTTGATATTTTCTTTATTTGCTATATACATAAGTGTAGCATCTGCTAAATCCATAGGGATATCAAGATATTTTTCCATCATCACTCTTATGTTAGCAATCTCACTTTGTGGTATATCAAAAACTTCTATACCACCTATCTCAATCCATTTTAAAAAATCTATTTGTACATTTAGATTAAAATCTAACATATGAGATACTTCAGTTATAACAGCCCAAGATGTTATAAGTTCACCTTTGAATGATTGTAAAAAGTTTAATACTTGGTCATGATACTTATCACTCTTATCAAAAAGTGCTATTATTGGACCGCTATCTATTATAGTTTTATTTATCATATTTTCTTGTGATTTTAGATTTTAGCTTCTGTTTATATGCAGCAGATAAGTCTTCTTGACCACTTGAATATTTACCAAATAATTCACTACCTAATTCATAAGAACTTTTTTGTTTTGTCTCTTTTTTTAACATATCAAAATAGTACAATAAAGAATCTTTTATAATTTGACTTTTTGATATATCCTTTTGTTTTGATAAAAAATTGAGTTGTTCTTCCATACTGTTGTCTAATCTTACTGATAACATAACCAATCTCCTTTAGTTTAGTGTATGACATATTGTATCACAATTATGATGAATA
>JAYEPD010000132.1:0-9070 GCA_034723675.1 Campylobacterota bacterium | reverse complement strand
AGGAAATATTATGGAAACATTAGCAAAAATTTATTTAGAAAATGGAACAAACACATCAATTAATCCATACATTATTGCAAATAACAATACTAAGATTAAAGGTACTTCTAGTGATCTAGACTGTATTAAAATATTAGAAGGTGTAAGAGGGACAACTGTATCTTCGACAATAGAATCTGTAGAATTAGTTGGTAAATTAAATGATTATAAATTTAAACAAGGTTTTGGTTCAAATATAGAAGTATATGAAAATGATGGTACTACTCTTGTTTTAACTATGACAGATATAGATGATACATTATTGACATTTAGTGATGGTACTATACAATTAGCTTATAATGAAACAAATAATATTATAAGTTTAGGTGGAATTGAGATCACTCAAGAGATTAAATTCTTGGATATTACTGCACCCACTATGTTAAGTGCTACAGTTTTAGACAATGGTACTTCTATTGTAATTACATATGATGAAGGGTTAGAATCAAATCAATACACTCAGGAGACTACAGACTATACGATAACACTATCAGATGGCTCAACTATACCTGTAATTGATATAGTTACATCAAGTACTATATCCACTTTAACGCTAGGTTCTGTAATATACAAAGGTATCACTATATCAAGTATTAATTATAGTTTTGATGCAAATACAAAAGGTACAATTATTGATTCGATACCAGATTCTATAGCTGAATCAACTTTTGTAGCAAATGCAGCACAAAATCAATCTTTAGAGGTAGATATTATCAATGATTCCTTAGTCATTGATGATATAGCACCTATAATTGAAACAGTATCAATACTATCAAGTAATCAAGATACAGCATTAGCAAAAGCTGGAGACACTATCACTATAACATTTACAACAGATGGTACAAACTCAGGTGTTCCAATAGTAACAATAGTTGAAAAAGAGGTAATAGTTGAAAATTTAACAAATCAAAATGAATATAAAGCTACTTATACTTTAGAAGATGGTGATATAGAAGGTTTAGTTACTTTTGACATAGTAGCATCTGACTTATCTGGAAATATCATAAATATCACAGCACCAACTGATGAAAGTTGTGTAACTTTTGATAATACAGCACCAATTTTTACAACAATAAACAATATTGTTGATACAGTAGATGAAGATACTCAAATAGAGATTTCATTTGATGATATATCCACACAAGGTGATCAAGTAGATACAACTACATCTATAGTGGCATATACAGTATCGTCTGTATTATCAGGAACACTATTAATAGGTGAGAACTTAAAAAATGCAATAGAATATAATGCTACAACAAACAATATAATTGATAATACTCACTTCGCTTACTGGATACCTGCACAAGATGTACATGGTGAAATAATAGATGCATTTATTATTCAAGCAGTAGATAGTCTTGGACATATTTCCAACACAGATGTTTCAGTACAAATTAATGTCATAGAAATAAACGATACTCCAATAGTAACTACATCAATATTAGACAGTTCAACAGATGAAGATAGATTATACTCTTATGATACTTCAACTGCATTTACAGATATAGATACGAAAGATATATTAACTTATACAGCAACACTAAATGATGAAACTTCATTGCCAGAATGGCTAACAATAGATTCAACAACAGGTATTATTTCAGGAACACCTGAAAATAAAGATGTAGGTATATTAGCAATAAAGGTTACAGCAACAGATAGTTCATCGGAAATGGTTAGTGATACATTTGAATTAACTATAAATAATACAAACACTGCACCAACCCTTGATATTGCTACAGAAGCAGGCGATAGTGCAAATAAGATAGAGTTATCAATTTCAGGTGTACCAGATGATGCTTATGAAAGAGTTGCATTAACTTTTGAGAATATATCAGAAGATATAACTATTGTAGATGAAAATGGAGTAAATATCACAAATAGTATTTCAGATTTTAAGGGAATTCATAACTTTACTATATTATTACCTCAAGATAAAGATGTTGATAATAATATATCTATTAAACTAACTAGCTATGATGATGCAAATAATGAATTAGCATATACATCACAAAATATTGATATAAACTATGACATAACTACAGCTAGACAAAATATCAATTTTACATCCGAAAAACAAAATATGTGGAGCAGTACACAAAACAACTTAATTGAGTGGCATGAATATATACCAATTTTGGGTGATATATCTCAAGTATGGGATTCCCAGACAAAAGAGTGGATTATCAATGAAGAGGCGCTAGCTTGGAGTAGTGGAGAGATGAATATTATAGATATTAATATAGATTCTCAAGAAATAATTGCACAGATGAAAGCAGAATCAATAGAAAACTTCTCTCAAGCACAAGATACATTTAATAGAACTTCAGTGGCTGTTGATGAAGTAGCATATGCTACTTTTCAAACAGCTCAAGAAGTTTTTAATACAGCTGCTATTGTCATAGATACAGCTGTTACAAATACTTTAAATACAGCACAAACTGCTTTTGATAATGCAAAAGATGTGTATGATGATCTATCATCTTCTTTTAATTCAACAGTACAAAGTACATTTGATACAGCAACTACTAAAATAAATAGTGTTCGTGCAGACTATCAAAGTGCTTATGATAAAGCAATAGTAGCACAAAAGGCATATGATGATAGTGCATACACTGTTTTAGGAGTAACTTTTCATGGGGTAAGTGAAGCTGCAGCAAAAATTGCAGCATGGGCTGTAGAGGTAAAAGAATTAGCTGATCTTAAAATATCAGAGGGGATTTATACTTTAGCTCAAAGTGTTTATGATAAAGCAAAAACTTCTCTAGATACTGCAGCAGAAACTTTGACAAAAACTGCAACAAATGCTTTAAATACAGCACAAACTAATTTTGACAATGCTGTGCAAGATGCACAAAATGCACTATTAGAAACTTTTGAAAATGCACAAGCAACTTATGATAATGTAAAACAAAATATTTTTGATACAGCTCAAGGTATTTTAGATACAGCACATGCTATAAAATATACTTCACTTATGCTTATAGATAATATTGATTTTAATAGTCAAATAAAACTAGATACTACAGTATCTGCCCAAGTTGGTGTATTGGTTGATTTTGTACTTGATTTAGGTTCTGTAGATACAGATATAGACTACAATTTATCATCACTAAATCAATACAATCAAACAACAGATCTTCTAACTATTATGCCAACTATGACCAACTTAACTAAAGGTGAAGATATCGCATACAATACTATAAGTCCAAATGCCACTTTTGATGTAGCTCTTCTTTATGATGTGAGTGCAGCAGTCGATATTTTTATTGATGAATCTTTAGTTCTTAAAGATGTACCAGCAGTTGATTTAGCAGCCATTCAAAATTTATTTTTAAATAATGGAACTATTGGTGATGTTTTAACTACTGAAGATCGTACTATATTTGATCTATCTCCAGATTCTGATGGCATAACAATCTCTAAATATTTTTCAACAAGTTCTGAAAAAAATAATGATACTTTAACAATTGAAGAGAAAGAAGCAATAGGTAAATTAGTATTAATAGAATATGACTCAACCAATAGTGAACCTTATGAAGTACCATTTATAGAAGATAAGTCAGATGATATTCTTTCAATTGAATTAGCTCTTCCTACAGTAGAGACACAAGGTGTAGAAACAAATTATTCAGAAGATTTTTACAAAGAGGGAGATTTGATAAATATTGATTTTGCTGAAATAAGCGATCTTATTTTTGATAAAGTAAATGCTAAACTTGATTATAGTGATGAGATGAAAGATTTGTATGGATTAGAATCACTTTCAAATGAAACACTTGAAAGTATGTTAGCTTCAAGTCAAGAGATAGTTACAGGAACATTGAAAGATATGCTAGATGGACAAAGTGAATCTGTACCAATTTTTGTTATTGAAAATGAAAGAGAAGCCAATACAGCTCTTGTTCATATCAATAATATAACTGATGATTTATCAACTTTAAATGATGATACAGCAAATTTTGGATTTTATACATCTTTTGGGAAAAGTGAACCTATCGTAAAAGTAAATGTTGATATAGATCAACTTGTAGCAGTAATAGTAAACAATATCTTAACAGCAGGTGCATCAACAACGGCAGATATTCCTATAGTTAATCCACTTGATTTAGCATTTGGCATTGAAGAACTTGTAGAGATGTTACCTGTTAGCGATAGTATTGCAGAAAAAGTTACTGATTATATCGACTTTTCCGTTGGATTTGAGCTTGCAGATATAGATGTCTATGCAGGAATAGATTTTTCTCAAGAATTTTCACTATCTATTGATGACATGTCATATTTAGTTACTTTAGAAAATGGGGTACAAAAAACTTTTAATGCAAATAAGACTAATAGTATAGATATTCAAAATGCTAGCTTATATGATACAAATAATGACGGCAGTATAGCATATAGCATGGAGATAGTACCAACAGCAATGTTTTCAAATGATACAGAAGCAGGTTTAAATTTAGGCTATTCAATGGACTTTTTACAAGGATCTTTATCTGCAGGATTTATGTTTCCTATCGAAGGTTTTATTGGTGAAGTTATTGAAACTGAAATATCTGCAATAGATATCAATCTTGGTCCGTTGTTAAGTATTACAGGTGATTTAGATGTATTAAGTGCAGATATATTTGAAGACCGTTTTGAACTTGATGTTGGTGCAGCTACAATTAACGGACAAAATATTGGTATTACAGACGATACTATGTTTATAGCTTAAGGCTAATATTTCACAAGATATTTTATATATATTATGGTAACTTTTCATCTAGCATCTTAACTAAACTATCATCAAGTGATTATAGTTTATGCAAAATTATATTTGAAAAAATAAAAAAGTTGAAATCTAAAGAATTAGCTTATAGAAATTGAATTATTAGAGGTTCAATTAAGTTTTTAAAAGAATGTTTAATTTTCTATTGTGTATAATAACCGTTGAAAAAATATCTTAAAAAAAAGAGGAAATTAATGGAGTTTTTAAACACAAAAAATGCACCAGCAGCAATAGGACCATATTCACAAGCAGTAAGAGTTAATGGTTTATTATATTCATCAGGACAAATAGCACTTACTCCTGAGGGGGTTATGTTAGAAAATGATATAAAAAAACAAACTAGACAAATATTCAAAAATATAAAGGCAATACTAGAAGACAATAAAAGTTCTATGAACCATGTAATCAAAATAAATATTTTTTTAACAGATATGAATGACTTTGGTATAGTTAATGTTATAATGGCAGAAGAGTTTGGAGATCACAAACCTGTTAGAAGTACAATAGAGGTAAAAGGTTTACCTAAAAATGCCATGATTGAGATGGATATTATAGCTACTATGGCAGATTATCACTAAATTTAATTTTTGTATAAGACTTAAAGAAACTTTAAAGTAACTTTAGGTATAATTCGCTTCATTAAAAATAGAGGGTATACAAATGTACGCAATCATAAAAACAGGTGGAAAACAGTATAAAGTATCAGAGGGTGATATTTTAAATGTTGATAAGCTAAGTAAAGAAGCGAAAGAGACTATTGAATTTACAGAAGTAATAGCTGTAAACAATGGTGAAACTTTAAGTACTGGTGATGCCGTAGCTAATGCTACAGTAACAGCAGAAGTTATCGTTGAGGGTAGAGATAAAAAAGTTATCATCTACAAAAAACGAAGAAGAAAAGATAGTAAACTAAAAAGAGGTTTCAGAAGAAGCTTCACAAAAGTAAAAATTACTAAAATAGCAGCGTAAGGGATATAATATGGCTCACAAGAAAGGTCAAGGAAGTACTAATAACAATAGAGACTCAGCTGGTAGAAGACTAGGAGTTAAAAAATTTGGTGGTGAATCAGTTGTTGCTGGTAACATCATAATTAGACAAAGAGGGACAAAGGTACATGTAGGTGCTAATGTTGGAATTGGAAAAGATCATACAATATACTCTTTAATAGACGGTGTTGTTAAATTTGAACAAAAAGATAAACAAAGAAAAAAAGTATCAGTTTACGCTTCATAGTATAAATAATATTGATTTTAAAGGCACTGTAGCGTTTGCTATAGTGCTTTTTTTTTCTTAAAAAAAATGATGTAATAAGTAATAAGTTATTTTTATAAATAATTTATTACTTATTATTAAAATGATTAATTTAAAACAGGAGTTTTAAGATGTTTGTAGATAGTGCTAGTTTCAAAGTCCAATCAGGTAAAGGTGGAGCAGGATGTGTTTCATTTAGAAAAGAAAAATTTGTTATAAAAGGTGGACCAGATGGTGGTTCAGGGGGAAAAGGTGGGGATATATATTTCCAAGTAGACCACAATACAGATACACTTTCATCTTATAAAGGTTGTCATAATGTAAAAGCTAACAATGGTCAACCTGGAATGGGAAGCAACTGTACCGGTCGTTCAGCAGATCATGTTATATTAAAAGTTCCACCAGGAACTCAAGTTATTGATGAAGAAACAGAAGAGGTATTATTTGATTTAGTCCAAGAGGGTAAAAAAGTACTATTTTTAGAAGGTGGTAAAGGTGGACTTGGAAATACACACTTTAAAAATTCAAGAAATCAAACACCAACTTATGCACAACCAGGACTTGTAGGTGAAAAAAGAGAGATAAGACTTGAATTAAAATTGATAGCAGATGTAGGACTTGTAGGTTACCCAAATGTTGGAAAATCAACTTTAGTTTCAACAGTGTCAAATGCAAAACCACAAGTTGCAAACTATGAGTTTACAACACTAACTCCAAAACTTGGAGTTGTTGATGTTGGTGATTATAGTTCATTTGTAATAGCAGATATACCAGGAATTATTGAAGGTGCATCTGATGGTAGAGGATTGGGTTTAGAGTTTTTAAAACATATTGAGAGAACAAAAACACTTCTATATATGATTGATATGTCAAACTATAGAGAGATGATGGATCAGTACAATGTGTTAAAAGTTGAAGTTGAAAAATTCTCATCTGAGTTATATGGAAGAAAATTTGCAATTGCATTAACAAAAATAGATGCTATTTCAGAAGATGAGATAAATGAAAAAACAGAAGAATTTATAAAAGGTATTTCACTTGAAACATCAAAAGAAAATAACTTTAGATTTAGTGATGATATTGGTTATTTTGTTCAAGAATTAACATATTCTAAATATGATGAGAAGTTACCATATTTTGTATTACCTATCTCATCTGCTACAAATAAAAATATCACTGGGATAAAAAATGCTCTTTATGATCTAATAAGTATTGATAGATGCAACGATTAGTTTTAAAAGTTGGTAGTGCTGTTTTAACACAAAATGGTAGAATTGCACATAGAAGATTAGATAATTTAGTAGAGTTTATATCATTATTAAAAAAGAGTTATGATGTGATACTTGTTAGTTCTGGTGCTGTTGCAGCTGGATATACTCTCCTACAACTTGATAAAAGTATCATTGCAAATAAACAAGCTTTAGCTTCTATAGGGCAACCTCACTTATTAAGTATATATCAAAATGAGTTCTCAAAATATGGATTAATAAGTTCACAAGTTCTATTAGAAGCTTCCATATTTAATGATAATAAAAGATTAAACCATGCAATAGATGCAATTGAAGTTATGTTAAAAAACAATGTAGTACCTATCATAAATGAAAATGATGTAACAGCTGTAGATGAGTTGGTATTTGGTGACAATGATCAATTATCAGCTTATATAACACACTATTTCAATGCTGATTTACTCACAATACTAACTGATATAGATGGATATTATGATAAAAATCCTCATGAAAATAAAGATGCAAAACTTAAAAAAATTGTAGATAAAATAGAACCAAAATCTTTAGAAGAGATACATAGTGCAAATAGTGAATTTGCAACTGGTGGAATAGTTACAAAACTAAAAGCAGCAGATTTTTTACTTCAAAATAATAAAAAAATGTTTTTAACAAGTGGATTTGATTTAACTTATGCAAAAGATTTTCTTTTATATAAAAAGCAAACTAATGGTACAATTTTTGAAAAGCAAAAAAAAGGATAAATAATGCAAAAAATAGTTTTCATGGGTACTCCTGATTATGCTACAGTGATATTTGAAAAGTTATTGGAAAATGATTATGAGATATTGGCTCTTTTTACTCAACCTGATAAACCTGTTGGAAGGAAACAACTATTAACACCTCCTCATATTAAAAAATTTACTTTAGAAAATGGTTTAAGTTTACCTATTTATCAACCACAAAATTTAAAAGAGAAAAGTGTTGAGGATACTATAAGAAAACTAAATCCTGATATAATAGTTGTAGCTGCTTATGGTCAAATATTACCAAAAAATATTTTAGATATAGCACCTTGTATTAACCTTCATGCCTCACTTTTACCAAAATATAGAGGAGCTAGTCCCATTCAACAATCTTTGTTAAATGATGATAAATTTACAGGGGTAACTGCTATGTATATGGATGTAGGTTTAGATAGTGGAGATATACTTGGATTAAAATATATTAAAATTGAACCAGATACAACAGTACCAGAACTATTTGATAAGTTATCTGTAACAGCAGCTAAACTAACTATAGAGATATTAGAAAACTTTAAAAATATAAAAGCAAAAAAACAAAACTTATCTTTAGTATCTCATTGTAGTAAAGTTAAAAAAACAGATGGATTAGTACAATTTGATGATGCAAATATATTTTATAATAAATATAGAGCATACAAAACTTGGCCAGATATTTATCTTGAAAGTTCTTTAAAAATTAAAGAGTGTAAACTATATGAAAAAGATAGTATAAATAACAATGCAGAGATACTAAAAATAGAAAAAGATTATATAGTAGTTGGCTGTAAAAAGGGAAGTATTATAATTACTATGGTACAACCAAACTCAAAAAAACCTATGAATGTTTTAGACTATATAAGAGGAAAAAGATATCAAGTTGGTGATATCTTTAGTTAAGGCAACTCAGAAAAAGGATCATTTGGATCTTTATAACCTGTTGTTTTTGTTTGTTCTCTTTCCATATCATCAAAAGCATTATTTACTTTTACATTTAAAACTT
>JAYEPD010000131.1:0-1786 GCA_034723675.1 Campylobacterota bacterium | reverse complement strand
AGAAAATAAGATGGTAAACTTCATAATAGGTTGTGTTTTGTTATATATTGGTGGATGGGGTATTTTATGGGCAGAACCAGTAAATATATTTACTTTTACAAATGATTTTTATTTTGGTAAAGATGCTATTGCTGTAAAATTTAATAATGCATTTTATGGTTTTGGATTAACTAATCGTTTTTTTGATTCTTATCTAGTTTCTATGGTTTTATTTGGTACGGGAATTGCCGCAATGTTTGATTTTAGAGGTTCATCAAATTATAAGAAAGAAGATGAAAATTAACATTTAATCAAATTGTATACATCATTTTGCTAAAATGATGTATATTTAAATATTGGAGATTACAATGGTAGCATTACAGCAAAAACAACTTTTTGATGAAATAGATATTTTACCAATAGATTTAAAAACTAAAATTGTTGATAAAATATTAAATAGTATTAGCCCTATAAATAAATCTATAGATGATTTATGGATACAAGAAGTTAATAAAAGAAAAAATGAAATTGATTCAGGTAATGTAGAACTAGTTGATGGTGATGAAGTTTTTAAAAAAATATCTCAAAGATTAAACTCATAGATGAAATACTCATTTCATCCAGATGCTGAAATTGAATTTAATATTTCAATTGATTACTATGAAGAATGTAAGGAAAAGCTTGGCTTGGAATTTGCAAATGAAGTTTATAAAACTATTCAAAGGGTATTGGACTTTCCAAATGCTTGGCAAATTTTAGATGGAAATATTAGAAGATGTTTAACAAATAGATTTCCATTTGGAATAATTTACTATCAAAGAGATAATGAAATTATTATTTTAGCAGTAATGCAACTAAACAGAGAACCAAACTACTGGAAAGACAGAGGCTGATATAACAAAGCACAGGAAAAAAACAAGTGTGAACTGCAAAAATATAAAGCTTTTAAGTGTCGAATATATAAAATCTAAAGACCGAATTATTAAGCCGTAATACCCACTTGTTTTTCAGTTCGGTCGTTATCTCTAACATTACAAAGGAACAAATTTGTATTACGACATTGCAAAAAATGAAATTGTTGGCTTTATAAAAAAGTATCAAATAAATCCATTCGAATTTTTAACAGAATACGACTTACAAAGTTATTTATACTTTAAAATTTTCGATACATTTGAAAAAAAAGATATTAAACTTAAAATTAAAACAAGCGAAGATGACAAATCTGTTAGAATTTTTAATCCTTCTGGAGTTATTGAGATAAATCCTACAAGAAGGGAGTATTCAGCATTTGATGGATTTGATATTGCGATTATTGATAATACAAACATTAAGACACAGTTGTCAGGGTATTGGCATCAAGAATTAAAAGTAGCAATAGAATTAAAATATCATAGAAGCTCAATGGGAAATAGTGTTAACAAACTTATAAAAGGTTTTAAAAGTGATTTGCAAAAACTGGAGAACTATAAATATAAAAATAACACTAACTTTTATGGGATAGCAATGTTGTTTATCCAAAACAATTCTCATGAAAAAGAACTTGAATTGGAAAAACAATTTAAAAATGAATACGATAAAATCGATGATATTAATGAGTATCTATTTAAGTCTAAAATCAATGGATTTATAATAACCAAAGAATATATATATAAACTAAGATAGGCATATACATCTAAAGAGATAACAATTACTAGGAGAGAAACAAGTGAAAACTGCGGTTATTCAGAGCTTTTAAGCATCGAATAAGTAAATTTAAAATTCAAACTTTAAAGCCGTTTCATTTCACTTGTCCCTCAAGACCGCCGTT
>JAYEPD010000130.1:0-1803 GCA_034723675.1 Campylobacterota bacterium | reverse complement strand
TGAAAGAGCTACATTAGCAGATGGTCAAAAAGTTACTTATGTAATTGGTGAAGGTCAAAAAGGTCCTCAAGCAGAAAATGTTACAGGTCTGTAATATTTTTTAAATAAATAGATCTTTCTATCGTATGTTAAATATTCTGTATCAATCTCGTATAATTTATACATAAGGTTGATACGAATAGAATATTTTACACTCCCCTTTTAATTGAAAATATTTTATTTGATATTATATCACAAATATCATCTGCATATTTTATAAAAAAATAATGATCCCCATCATATGATTTAAATGAGCTTTTTTTGATATAAGAGTGGATTGTTTTTCCAGAGTCTAGTGTAGTAGCAGTATCATGATCTCCCCAAAATATTAAAGCATCTTTATAAAACCCTTTGAAGTATTCACTAAAGTCCTCATCTACTACATTTTTAAATGTCTCGTACATATGTTGTGACATATCATCTACATCTTTACTTCTTAACATCTTATTTACTTTTCCTAAGCCAAACTTATTAAATATCTTTGCCATTCTAATTGTAAGAAGTGTTTTAGCTGATTTTTCCTCTATTATACCAGCACTACTTAGAAGTACCAATAGTTTTGGCATCAAAGTAGTTGCAACTTTACCACCAAAAGAGTGTCCTGCTATTGTTATGTCACTTGGATTTATACATATATTTTCTAAAAATATCTTCATAATATTTGCATAATCTATTGTAGTTAAGGTATAGTTATTTTCACTTTTTCCAAATCCTGGCATATCTATATAGATATGTTTAAACTCTTTTAGATTATCTTTAAAAGCTTGTTTCATAATCTCTTTGTTGCTTCCCCAACCATGCAGAAATACTATTATATTTTCTTTATCATTATTTACTATCTCATAATTTATATTGAATTCTTTATTGTCAAAATTTATTTTTTTTATTGCCATACTTAACCAACCAAACCTTTCAAGTCCAAATAAAATGTAGTTCCTACATCTAGTTTTGAATCTATTTTTATATCTATTTTATATTTATCACAATAGTTCTTTACTATATTTAGTCCTAGACCTATACCATTGTTTAGTCGGTTTTCTTGATAATATTTATCAAAGATATGAAACAACTCTTTTGTATCTATACCTATACCTGTATCTTCTATTTTTAGTATATTGTTTTGTATACTTATATTTATAGTTCCATTTGATTTATTGTATTTTATACCATTAGAGATAAGATTGTCTATAACTTTTTCCATACCATTTATATCTGAGCGTATAGTTAAACTAGACTTTTCGTAAGATATAGTTATATCTTTTTTTATATCTTTAAACTTATCTATACTTTTTACTATAACTTCATCTATATCAAATACCTCTATAATTACTGTATCTATTTGTTCTTTTATGTTGTATTCCATCTGTTTATATAAGTTTAGTAAGTTTTCACAAGATTCATCTATACGATTTAGTCTAAGTATATTTTTTTCATCTTGCTCTTTTTTTTGTAGTATTTTGCTATTCATAGCTATTGTAGCAACTGGTGTGTTTAACTCATGTAAAGTTTCTTTTATATGGTTTTGTATAGATTCATCACTTTTAAACAATGGCTCAAAAAGTTCTTTACTTAAAAAGTAATACAACAATGCCCCAAGTATTAACAAAAACAATGTCAAAGGGAAGAAGTTATCTTTAGTAAAACCAAAAGTTAAAGTCAAAAAGCTATTTACTACAAGCACTATGAGTATCGTAAAAATAATTATTATTAAGTTTGATATTTGAAAATCTTTTTGCTTTTGATTCATATACTTTTACCACTTTT
>JAYEPD010000129.1:0-1813 GCA_034723675.1 Campylobacterota bacterium | reverse complement strand
GGTATATAAAAATCTGTATTATCAAGATAAAAAACCTCTTTATAAATCCTATTTAATTCAAGAAAAATCATAGTTTTAAATAAACTATTAAAATTCTTTGTGTAAGAAACTTCATCTATTAAAGCATGATTGAAAACAAAAATCTTTTTTACAGCTTTTGGTTGTTCATATTTTTGACAGAAATATATAACTCTATTTCTCTCATATTTTTTTACGGTGTCATAAAATCTATCTTTGGATATTTTTGTAACTTTTTTTAAGCTATTAAAAAGTTGAAATATTGATTTTTTTTCTGATGAAGATTTTATTAATAAAAAGAGTATCTCTAATTCTACTTTATCTTCACAATATAGTTTACAAATTTCATAGTTTCTTTGATATTTTTTATTTTCAGGATACTCTATAACCTCTGCTAAGTTTCCATGTTTTAAAAAACTATTGAAACTATTTGAGATATTTTGGTGTTTAGTATCAAACAATAAATACTCTTCAAAGTCTAAAGGTTCTAGATAAATTGTAGAAAAATTATCTAATTTGAATTTCATCTTTGTTGTTATTATAGTATTTGTTACTTTTGGTAATTTAATATCAAATTTGAAATTCTCTAAAACTAATACGGTTATATTATTATTTAGTATAAAATTTTCTAAATGTTTTTCTATATTTTCTTTCTTATTTTTATAATCATCAAAATCAATATATAGATACTCAGTAGAGTTAAAATTTGATAAATAATCATATATTAAGTATGTTTTACCACTTTTTGGAGGTCCTATTAATATAGTGTTTTTATGATCTATTGATATTTTTCTTTCAAAAAAAATTATTTTTGGAAAAGTTATATCATATATTTGCTCTATTAAATTCATAAAATTATTATATTATAGTTGTGCTTTATATAAGAATTAAAAAAAACTATTAAGTGTAAATTAACAAAATTTCTCTATCATTATAAGTAAAAAAGAATAGGCTACTAAAATGATGATTAAAATAGATATGGAATCTGAAGAATTCAAAGAAGAGATGAGAAAAACCAAAGAGTTTACAGATAAAATGTGTGAAAGCAAAGGCTGGGTATATAACCCAATAGAGGATGTAAATGAAGGTGTTACAATGGGTCTTGCTAGAAACAAGATGATTTATAACAAAAGATTTTGTCCTTGTTTCATGGTTATAGGTGAAACAAAAGAGGAGCGAAAAGCAGCTGATAATAGAATCTGTCCTTGTAAACCTGCAATTGAAAAAGAGATACCAGAAGATGGTAAATGTCATTGTGGTATTTTTTGTACTCCTGAATATGCTATTGCAAATGCAATTGAAGAGAAAGCAGAAGAGGTTGCACATACTCACTCAAGAGGACTTACCAAAGAGGAGTGTGAAGCAATTTTAGCACATGAACAACTAGATGGTGATGAGATTATTGCACTTCTTGAAGCAAGAGAACTTGGTATGATAGATTTTAATCTTATTGATGTTAGAGAGTGGATGGAGTGGAATAGTGAAAGAATAGTAGGTACAGATTATCTTATACCAACTACATCATTTTATAATCAATTAGATCAAGTAGAAAATCAAAAAGAAAAACCAACTATCCTTTACTGTTTAACTGGAAGTAGAAGTGCTTATTGTCAAAGAGTTATGCTTGATATGGGTTGGAAACAAGTATCAAATTATTCTCATGGTATTATAACTTTTAATGGAGATAAAACTTCAGGTGAAGAAAAATAATATAAACTAATATTACTATTTAATAAAGGTTAGCTTTAGTAGCTGACCTTTTTTTATTTTTCTTTTAAATATTAGATAGTTATTA
>JAYEPD010000128.1:0-1818 GCA_034723675.1 Campylobacterota bacterium | reverse complement strand
ATTATGTAACTATCTTTTTTGGGATTAAAAGTAAACTTTTTTCTATTATTAGCATCAATTATCCCTATTAATGTTAAATTAAATTTTGAAAAATTTATCTCTTTTAGTTTATGATTAATAAAATTTGAATTTTCTAACAGCTCTATCTCATCCATAACAGCAGCTTCATTTGATATAAGAATATCATCTATTGCTTGAAAAGCTACAGGCTGACCAACATATTCAGATGCTACTAATGCTGTTATCTCATTTGATAGTATTACATTATTTGCACCTGCAATTAGAAGTTTTTCTTTTGTTTTTTCCTCATTTGCTCGTGCTATTATATTTATATTTTTATTTTGACTTCTTGTTGTTAATATAATAGATAGATTAACAGCATCACTATTTGTAAGTGCAATAATAGTTGATGCCCCACTATTTAAACCAACACTATGAAGTAATGTAGGATTTGTAGCATCCCCTTTTATAGCAAGATAGTTTTGTGTATTTGAGTGTTCAAAGGTCTCTTCATCTTGATCTATTATTATAAATTTTTGATTTATTTTAGTAAATTCATCTGCTAAAATTTTACCCATACGACCAAAACCACAAATTATCACAAAGTCTTTTAAAGAGTTAGCTTCCCCTATAATCTTTTCCTCTTTTAGTGCTTCCATTTTTGAGTTTAATGCAGTTGTAACTATAGATGTTGAAAATGCAATTACACCCATACCAACGATTACTAAAAAAATAGTAGCTGTTCTTCCTTGAACTGTAACAGGACTTATATCTCCAAATCCAACAGTTGATATAGTTATAACAGACCAATAAACTGCATCAAAATAACTGTTTATATTTGGATTAGCACCAGCTCCCTCATAGATGTATATGATGGTTGAACCAAAAGCAACAGACATTAAAAACATCAAACCTAAAGTTAAAAATTCAAACTTTTTCTCGGTAAAAACATGTCTAAATTGTTGGATTGAATTTGTATATCTAAGTATCTTAAAAAGTCTAAAAAGCATAAGTATTCTTAAAATTCTAAGTGGTCTATAGTATGGTAAGATAGCCAATAAATCTATAATCGACATAGGGGAAAATATAAAATCAAATTTCTTTTTTATAATCTTTTTAAGTGATAACTTTAAAGAGTATGGCTCATATAAAAGTTGGCTTTTTTCATAATCTTTGATGATTTGAACTCTCATATGGGAACTTACCCAAAGACGACCCAACCACTCTATTATAAATATAATAATTGCAAAAGTTTCGTAACTATCAAGCCAAGGTAAGGTTTTGTGATTTACCTCATATATCAAAATTGCAACTGTACTCAATACTAAAAAAATCATAAAAAAATCAAAATATCGTCTTTTTTTAGAGTTCTCATCCTCTAAAAGCTCATAAAAAAAATGTTTTGTATTGTAATATTTTGTTGATGATTCTAAAAAATATGCAAATTTTATAATTAAATTACTCATATTTAGATTATATCATATCTATCTTGTGATATTAAAAAATAGTTTAGGTATAATCTATATATAACTATTTTATTATTTAAGGGAACCTCATGAATCAACTAACTGATGATAGATATAAAATGCTTGAAAAAACAATGAAAAAACTTGGATATAAAAGAGGTGCCTTAATCGAAACCCTTCACTCTGCACAAGATACTTTTGGTTATCTAGGAAAAGATA
This sequence comes from Campylobacterota bacterium, assembly GCA_034723675.1. GTDB lineage: Bacteria > Campylobacterota > Campylobacteria > Campylobacterales > Arcobacteraceae > JAIOSF01. Next base: position 133 of record JAYEPD010000128.1, on the reverse strand, counting down.
CTTTAAAGTTTATAGCAGGAAGACTAAAGTTACCCTTTTCAAAAGTTTATGGAGTTGCTACTTTTTATCATTTTTTTAGGCTAAAACCAAAAGGAAAGCATACAGCTGTTATATGTATGGGAACTGCTTGTTA
>JAYEPD010000127.1:0-9294 GCA_034723675.1 Campylobacterota bacterium | reverse complement strand
TTTATATTTTCACATAGTGCATTAAAAGAGGGTTGGGATAATCCAAATGTATTTTTTATAACAACTTTAAATGACACAAAATCACAGATGAAAAAACGACAAATTTTAGGTCGTGGTGTTAGACTCCCTGTAAATTCAAATGGTGATAGAATCGAAGATAAAGGTATAAATAGACTTACAGTAATAGCAAATGAAAGTTTTGATGAATTTGCTAGAAGTTTACAACTTGAATATGAAATAAATGGAAACAGTAATGAATATAAAGAACCTAATGATTTAGGTAAAAAGAAAATTGCTAAAAGAAGATATGATTTAGATGATGAAGAGATAAAAGAGTTTAAAGAACTTTGGAAAAAACTAAAACAAAAAACAATATATGAGATAACTTTAAATAGCGATGATTATAAAAATGAAGTTGTAAGAAAGTTAAAAGATATAGAAGTAAGAGAAAAGAAAATCGTAAAACAATTTGGTAGTTTAGAGAGTAACCTAGATGGATATGTAAGTGAAGAGAAAAGTATTAAAGTTGAATACGAAGAAGAGCTACCAAATATTGTAGAAGTTATAGAAAAACAAATTGGTATATCTAAAAGTACAATTATTGGTATTTTTGAAGAGGTTGGAATAGAAGAGTTTGTCAGTAAATTTATAAAAAATAGTGATGCTTATGTACGATATGCTTTAGAAGCTTTTGAAGATACTATGTTTGAACAATTAAGTAAAAGTGGATTGGTATATCAAAAAGTAGATAATGATTATTATGAGTTTAGTAATATATTCCCAGAAGAGATTGAAGGATATAAATTAGAAGATAATAAGTGCGGATTGTATGAGTCTGAACAATGGGATTCTAATATCGAAAAAGATTTTATTAACTGTGTTGATAAAGGTTCTTTTAAATTTTTTACAAAGTTACCTAATAGATTTAAAATAAAAACACCTTTAGGTACTTACAACCCAGATTTTGCTGTTATAAAGCATGATGAAAGTGAAGGTAGTTTTATAATTGAAACTAAAGGTAGTGAAGAAGAGAGAGATTTACGAGGTCGTGAGAAATGGCAGATTGCTTATGCACGAAAACATTTTGAATTAGTAGATATACAATACACAAAAAAAACTAATTGTAAAGATATTTAATGATATATGACATAACTATAATAGGTGCAGGTGCAAGTGGTCTTATGGCTGCTTCAAAACTACAAAAAACAGATCCAAAGTTAACTATATGCATCATAGATACAAACAGTAAAATTGGGGAAAAAATAAAAGTTAGTGGTGGAGGAAGATGCAATATCACTAATAAATATATGAGTAGTGATTATTTTCTAGGAGATAGTGTATTTATACAAAATACCTTAGATAAGTTTACACAAAAAGATTTATTGTCTTTTTTAAATCAGAACGGTGTTTATCCAAAAATAGATGAAAAAATTGTAAAAGGTACATATTTTTGTAATAGTAGTTCTGATATTATAAATATGTTCAAAAAACTAACTTCAAAATGTCACTTTAAACTTGATACAAAAGTTATTGATGTTGACTATATAAATGATATGTTTTTAGTAAATACTACAAAAAACGATATAAAAACAAAAAAGTTGATAGTAGCTTCTGGTGGTTTGTCTTATCAAACTATTGGAGCATCTGATATTGGATACAAGATAGCTTCAAAATTTGGGCATGATATTGTAAAAACATCTCCTGCTTTGGTTGGATTTACTGTTCAAAAAGATCAATTTTGGTTTAAAGAGTTAAGTGGTTTATCACTTAATGTTTCAATAACTGTAGAAAATAAAAAAATAGAAGGTATGATGCTTTTCACACATAAGGGGTGTAGTGGTCCTGCTATTTTAACAACCTCATTATACTGGAGAAAAGGTCAAATTTCGATTGACTTTGCACCTAAAAAAGATAGTTATCTTCCAAAAAGATTTAAACAAACTATAAAAAATAAAAATATTGATATTCATAACTATATTATCTCACCAGCAGGAAACTTTGGATATACAAAAGCAGAAGTGACAAAAGGTGGTATAGATACAAATAGTATAGATAATAGTTTTCAAAGTAAGTATCAAAAAGGTCTATATTTTGTTGGAGAATTGTTAAATGTTACTGGTGAATTAGGTGGATATAATTTTCAATGGGCATTTTCTAGTTCAGATAATCTTAATATAACAAATAATTAGCTAAAATTATTCAAATTAATTATGGAGTTAATATGTTTTTCAACAATAGAGAAAAAGATGAAAAAATTGAATCATTAGAAAAGAGAGTTAAAGAGCTAGAATCCACTATTTTATATTTAGAAAATTCTAAAAAAAATGACTTAGAAAACTTAAACAGTGAATATAAAAATAAAATTTTATCACTAGAAAAAGAAAATCAAAACTTTAAAAATATTGCATCATTTTCAACATCTGAAGCTATTGTTGCGATTGATAATAGTGGTCATATATTTTTCTCAAATGACAAAGCAAAAGAGAACTTAACAAATGCTAGTTCGTTAACTAATGCAATCTCACAAGGTAAAGATAGAATCATAGTAGAAGATTGTGAAGCTAAAATAAATACAAAAACATATGGAGATATAAAAGTAGTATCTCTTGTAAAAACCTCTATCCATGATGACAAAGATGATGGGCTTTTACATAAACACAATATAAATATTAATCAATCACTTAAAAGTACCCAGCAAGTTTATCAGTCTCTTTTAACAGAACTTGATAATATGGCAAAAGAGTCAAAAAATACAGCAGATGGATCAACACAAGGTTTGGAACTGACACAAAATATTGTTGATGATACTCAAAATTTAAATACACAAATAGAAAATGAAACAAAAATTGTAACAGAGCTTGTACAAAGAAGTGATGATATCGCTCAAGCTATTACAGTAATTGATCAAATTGCATTTCAAACAAATATCCTTTCACTTAATGCAGCAGTTGAAGCTGCAACTGCTGGTGAAGCTGGTAAAGGTTTTGCTGTTGTTGCACAAGAGGTTAGAAACTTAGCTTCAAGATCAGCAGAAGCTGCAAAAGAGATAAAAGATGTTGTTGGTGCAATACAAGAAGAAACAGAAAAGATGAAACATAGTTCTGAAATAGTTGCTAAAGTCGTTATACAAACAAAAGATAGAGTAGAAACTCTAATAGACTTAATGAGAAATTTCCAAAAGAACTCTGGTAGAAGTGTTTATGAGGTTGATGCAATAGGTAATAAAATATTTATCAATCTTGCAAAATTAGACCATGTAATATACAAAAACAACTTATACCAACTATTGTTTGGCGAAGAGAATGAGTTCAAAGCAGCTACAGATAAAAATTGTAGACTAGGGGTTTGGTATGATAGTGGTCTTGGTAAAAAAGAGTTTTCAGCTACTAAATCATACTCAAAACTTGTACGCCCTCATAAAATAGTACATGATGAAGCAAACTCTTTAGCTGATGAGTGTGCTGGAAATGCTGTTACATGTTCTAAAGCAAAAATAGAAGAAAAAATAAAAAATATAGAATCTGCTAGTTATCAAGTTTTTGATGTGTTAGATCTTATGCTTGAAGAGAAAAATGATTTAACAATGAAAGATGCTGCAAAAGATTTATTTGAAGATAAAAAGGATTAATTATGGAAAATAATAGATATAAAATAGCTGTAGTGGATGATGAAAATGAGATTTTAAATATGATCAATAGGTTTCTAAGTAGAGATGAAAAATATAGTGTTACTACTTTTTCAAATCCTGTAGTTGCTGTATCATCTATAGATGAAACATATGATTTGATTTTGATGGATATTATGATGCCTCAAATGAATGGATTGGATGCATTAGAGAAAATAATGGAAAAGAATCCAAAACAAAAAGTTATAATGATGACTGCTTATTCTACTTTAGATAAAGTTTTGAAGTCTCACAAAGAGGGTGCAGTACACTATTTGATGAAACCTTTTGATTCACTTCAATTATTAAGTGATAAAGTTAAAAGTGTTTTAGAAAACAAATAGTGACTATTGCTTTTATAGGGGATATAGTAGGTCGTCCAGGTAGAAAAATAATAAAAGAAAATTTATCTAAATTAAAAGATAAATACTCTATAGATTTTGTAATTGCAAATGGTGAAAATGCTAGTCATGGTTTTGGATTAACGATTAAAAATGCAAACGAACTTTTTAATTGTGGAATTGACTTAATTACTGGTGGTAATCATAGTTGGGATAAAAAAAAGGATATGTTAACTTTACTTGAAACAAAACCAGTTCTAAGACCAGATAATTATCCAAAAGGTGTCCCTGGGACAGGTGTAAAAATAGTAAAAATCAATGAAGAAAACTTAGCTATTATAAATCTTATGGGTTTATATACTATGCCTCAAGTTCTAAACCCATTTACTCATATTTTAGAGCTAGTAGAAAATTTAGAACAAGAGGGTATTAAACATATTTTTATAGATTTTCATGCAGAAGTTACTGCAGAGAAAAGAATAATGATGCAGCTTTTAAAAAATAAAGTAAGTGCTATTTGTGGAACTCACACACACATAGGTACTGATGACTTAGAGATAACAGATGGAACATTTTATGTAACTGATGTTGGATTAACTGGCTGTAGAGATAATGTAATTGGAATGGAGAGTTCAGTTCCTATAAAAAAAGCACTTACAGGTTTAGGTGGTCACTTTGATGTACCAAATAACTGTAAATCTATCATGCAAATTATAATCATAGAGATTGATGAAAATGGAAATTCTATTGATGGATTTAAGATTAAAATATATGATGATAAAGAACAAATCATCTCAAAATCAATAATAAATTAAGTTAACAATAAAGGAGAACTAATATGATAATAATTCCTCAAACTAAAGGTGGTGTTGGTAAATCAACTGTAGCTATGCAAGTTATTGCACCTTATTTATATAAAAAACATGGAAAAAAAATAACATATATAGAGATAGATGATGAGAATAATGATTCTCAAAGTTTCACTTCTACACAAATTGTTAATAAAAAAATGCTCTCTACAAATAAACTAACTGAACTTGATGAGATGATTTTAATGGATGATAACCATGAAGTTATAGTTGATGTTGGTGGAAATAAAACATCATCTCTTGTTCTTGATGAGATAGCAAAAGTTGGTACATTTGGTAATGTTAAATGGATAGTCCCTATGGGTGATGGTGAGCTTGATGGTAAAAATGCAATAGCAACTATGAAAAAACTTAGAAAAATAGAAAGAAACTCAACAGATAATCTATTTTTTGCTTTAAATCGTGCTATATCAACAGAACAAGATTATTTAGAAGAGCAATTTATAAACTTTTTTGGACATAAATATCTAGGAAGTGACTCAACTATAACAGATTTTGTAAAAGATCCTAGATACTTTGCAGTAAAAAATGACAAAGTTATAACAATGAGTAGATACCTTGGTAGTACAGTTTGGGAGATGGCACATAATAATACAGATTTTGCAAAAAAAGCGATGGATGCAAAAGAGGTTGGTGATAGAGATGCAGCACTAAAATATCTTTTTTTTAGAAGACTTCAAACAGAAGCAAAAGATTATGTACTTGGAACTCTAAATAGTATATTTGTTGATTTAGATAGATGGATAGATATAAAAAAATAGGATACACTTATGAGTGATATGAGCTTTAAACAAGCAAAAAGTTTAGTAGAGCAATTGGAATTAACAGAAGTAACACTAAATAAAACTTTAAGTCAATTGGAAAAAGCTTCTGATAATTTTGACTCAAGTTTATCAAAACAAGAAAGTATAATAAAACATATACCAAAAAATGATGAAAAATTAACTATTATGAAAATAATAGTTGCTTTAAACATCGGTTTTGTAATTGGTATTGTTGTATCAAAATATTTAATTTAAGGTATAAAATTGGCAGAAGAAAATAGAGACAATCAAGAAGATATAGTAAAAATGTTTAACGATATAGCAAAGACTTATGATCTTGCTAATAGAGTATTAAGTATGGGTATTGACAAAACATGGAGAAAAAAAGCATGTAATTTGGCTTTTAACTTTTATGGAAAATCGAATGTTAAAAGAATAGTTGATGTCGCTTGTGGTACTGGTGACTTGATGATAGATTGGGAAAATATTGCTAAAAGCAATGGTATTAATATAGATGATATAATTGGTATCGATCCAAGTGTAGGGATGATGGAGGTTGGTAAGATTAAAATACCTCACAGAAAAGACTCTTTTATAGAAGCAGGTGCCCAAAATATGCCACTTGAAGATGAAAGTACAGATATAGTATCTATATCTTATGGAATAAGAAATGTAGTACAAAGAAAACAAGGACTTAAAGAGTTTGCAAGAATTCTTAAAAAAGATGGACTTTGTGTAATATTAGAGTTTACTAAAAATGATAAAAATAATTTTGCATCTAAAGTAACAAAATTTTATATGAATAATATGATGCCACATATTGGGGGTCTTATATCAAAAAATAAAGACGCTTATACTTACCTACCTGAATCAATTGAAAATTTTATAACTACTAAACAGATGTGTGATGAGTTAAAAGAGGTTGGACTTCAACCTATTTTTGTAAAAGGTTATAGTCTAAATATGAGTACAACTTTTATAGCAAGAAAAATGTAAAGTAAAATGTCAAATTCTCCTATTACTGTTTCAACATTAAATGAGCAAATAAAAAGTGTACTTGAAACAACATTTTCTAGTGTCTATGTAGAAGGTGAGATCTCTAATCTTACTTATCACAATTCTGGTCATATCTATTTTAGTATAAAAGATAAAAAATCAACTATTTCATGTGTTATGTTTAAAGGAAATGCACAATATTTAAAATTTAGACTAGAAGTTGGAGCTAAAGTTGTTATATCTGGAAATATAACAGTTTATACACCTAGGGGAAACTATCAACTTTTAGCACAAAAAATAGAACCATCTGGAGTTGGAGCTTTAGCTTTAGCCTATGAACAACTTAAAACAAAACTACAAATTAAAGGTTACTTTGATCAGTCAATAAAAAAAGAGTTGCCTATTTATCCTAAAAATATATTTGTTATTACATCAAATACTGGTGCAGCAATAGAGGATATGAAAAAAATATTAGCTGTTCGTTATCCATTGGCTAAGATGATATTATTACCAACAATAGTACAAGGTATTGATGCAAAAGAGAATATTGTTACAAATATAAACAAAGTGGAAAATTTATATAAAAATAATTTTACAGATTCTATTCTTATTGTAGGTCGTGGAGGAGGTAGTATTGAAGACCTTTGGGCTTTCAATGAAGAGATAGTAGCAGATGCTATATACAATGCAACTATTCCCATAATAAGTGCTGTTGGACATGAAAATGATTTTGTTATATCTGATTTTGTTTCAGATGTAAGAGCTAGTACACCCTCAAATGCCATAGAGGTTTCAACACCAAATATCAATGATTTAAGACAATATGCTGATACAATTTATGATAACTATAATATTAAATTAAAAACAATTTTATCACAAAAAGAACAAACAATAAAACATATATATAAATCATACGAACAACACTCTTTAAGCAATAGATTTTCGTTGATACAATCAAACATAGATCAATTAAAAAAACAATATCAAAATATAATAAAACAAAAATTGATAAATTTACAACAACAACTCTATATAATAAAAGAATCTTATAAAAATAACAATCCTGAACTAAAAGATAAAGATGGATATGTACAAATATCTATGAATAAAAGTTTAATTAATCTAAAAAAGATCTCTTTAAATGATATAATCACTTTAGAGGATTCTAAAAATAGTATAGATTGTAAAGTTATATCCAAAAAAAACATTTAAATTCAGGATATTTTAGAGGTTTTCTTAAGTTAAATAGAGATAAAATAAGTAAAATATTTATAAAGGTTTCTACATGAAAAAAACTTCTATTGCTAATAAAGTTAATAAAAGATTATTAGCTTTTGTTATTGTGCTTATGGCTATTGGTTTAGTATATATTTTATATATGATTGATCAAGCAAAAAGTAATGTTTATAAAAATAGTTATGATGCTTTATCTACTCAAATAAAAACTAAGCAGATGGTAAAAGGTAAAATAACAATAGTAGGTTCAATTGCTATTGCTAATGACCATGATTTAGTTAAAGCTCTTGAAACTAATAAAAGAGATGAAGTTATTGCTGATTTGAAAAGATTACAACTATCTTATAAAAACAATTCACCTTTTAAAAATGTTAAATTGCATGTACATACTAAAGATATTAAATCTTTTGTTAGATCATGGAAACCAGAGAAATTTGGAGATGATTTAAGTTCATTTAGAGAAACAATTGTAAAAACTAAAGAAACACAAAAATCATTATATGGATTAGAAGTTGGTCGAGCTGGTTTAGTTATGAGAGGGATATCTCCTATTTTTAATGACAATAAAGAATATGTAGGTTCAATTGAGATGATTCAAGGGATGAATAGTGTTGTTAAGTCTTTAGAGAAAGAGAAAACAGAATTATTAATTTTAATGGATGAAAAATTCAAAAGAGGCGATGCACTAACAGATCAACTAAAAATCCAAAACTATTATATCTCTCAATCTACAATTAGCAAGCACTATGTTGATGCAGTTAAAAAAATAGATTTAAATGAACTTAAAGAGATAAAATTTACAGAAAATGGTGAACATTTTTTTGTATCAAGTCCTATTATTGATTTTAATGGAAATGTTGTAGGTATGTATGTACTAGCAAAACATTTAAAAGATATAAGTGGTGCTATTGAAAGTACAAAAGGTTTAGTTATAGGTATGTCAATAATGACAATTATTATTGTATTGGTGATGATGCTACTTGTTGATAGAATATTGAAAAATACACTTGTAAAAGAGCTGAAAATATTTAATAAATCCCTAGATGACTTCTTAGATTTTGTTTCATTCAAATCTAACAAATATACACCAACTGTAGTTGAGTCTTACGATGAACTAGGCTTATTAATACACAGATTAAATAATATAGCAAGAGAACAAGACAAACAGTTAAAAGATGATATGAAAGTTATGGGAGAAATTGTTATAACTACAGACAAAGTAGAACAAGGTATATACAAATGTAGAGTAAATGCTAAAACAGGTAATCCAATGATACAAACTTTAGCAAATACAATCAATAAAATGGTAGATGTTACAGAAAAAAATATGAATGAATTAAGAAGTGTATTAAAATCATATACAACCAATGACTTTAAACCTTTAATAGATATAGACCCAATGTTAAAAGAAGATTTACTAAAAG
>JAYEPD010000126.1:0-1886 GCA_034723675.1 Campylobacterota bacterium | reverse complement strand
GAACATAAAGTTGTTTTTATAAACAATGTACCTGTTAAAAAAGCAAAAGAGGTTAAGATTGGTGATATTATTGAGATAAGATATATCGATTATACTCACAGATTTGAAGTATTGAAGATACCAACAGTAAAATCAACACCAAAATCAGCACAAGATGAATATGTTAAAAGATTAGATTAAAGGATAAAAATGTTTAATAAAGCAAGATTAAGATTTGACGATATCTTTGAGAATAGAATAGATGCAGATACAGTTAAAAAGTATTTGATAGATTTATACAATCGTGGAGAAACAGCTGACGAAATTGCAGCAGCAGCAACTGCTATGAGAGATCATATGTTGCCTTTAAATGTTGAGCAAAATCTACAAGAAAAACTCTTAGATAACTGTGGAACAGGTGGAGATAAAAGTAATAGTTTCAACATATCAACAACAGTTTCAATTCTTTTATCAGCATGTGGATGTAGTGTTGCAAAACATGGAAATAGAAGTATCACAAGCAATAGTGGAAGTGCTGATATGCTTGAAGCTTTAGGGGTTAATTTAGATTTAACACTTGAGCAGCAACTAAGTATGTTAAAACAAACAGGATTTGTATTTATGTTTGCAATTAACCATCATCCAGCTATGAAACATATCATGCCAATACGAAAATCAATAGATCATAGAACAATATTCAATATTTTAGGACCATTATCAAATCCTGCAAGTGTACATAAACAACTAATAGGTGTGTTTTCTAAAGAGTATGTTCCTAAGATTGCAGAAGCTTTAACTCAACTAAATACAAAAAGAGCGATGGTAGTAAGTAGTGCTGATGCAATGGATGAGATAAGTATAAGTGATGTTACACATTGTGCTTTTGTTGAACGAGGTGAAGTAAATGAATTTATATTAGATCCAAGAGAATATGGCTTTGAGTTGTATCCAAAGAAAGATATAGAGGGTGGAGATGCTAAGTTTAATTCTACTATTACAAAAGGTATATTAGAAGGTTCTATTGATGGTGCTAAACGAGATATAGTTATTTTAAATACAGCAGCCGCACTTTTAGTGGATGGGAAAGTTAACTCAACTGAAGAGGGTGTAGAGAAGGCAAAAGAGTGTATAAATAATGGTGATGCTATAAAAAAACTCAATGAGATTATAAAAGTTAGTAATAGTTTTTAGTATTTTTATGATTTTAGAATTAAAAGAGATATCTAAAATAATAGATAGATTAAAAAAGTTAATAGATAATAAAGATGTTGTAGTTCTCTTACGAGGTGACTTAGCAAGTGGAAAAACAACATTTGTAAAAAACTATGTAGAGAGTTTGGGTATAGAAGAGCAAGTAACAAGTCCAACATTTTCACTTCAAAGTATCTATGGTGAAACAATATTTCATTATGATATTTATAATAAAACTTTAGAAGAGTTTATCTTTTTAGGGCTTTTAGAAGAGTTTGAAAAAACTGGTATCCATTTTGTTGAGTGGGGTTGTGATAAATTAGAATCTATTTTAAAAGATTATGGTTTTAATGTAATAGTATTAAATATAAAGAAAATAGAAAACAAAAGAGAGTATACAATTGAATCATAAAATAGAAGTCAAAAATATAGCAAAAAGTATAAAAAAAATAGAAATTTTACATGATATAAGTTTAGATATTAATAGTGGAGAGACTATTGGACTTTTAGGACCTAATGGTGCGGGTAAAACTACTAGTTTTTATATAATATGTGGACTTATTGAGCCAACAAAAGGTACTATAGAGTTTGATGGTAAAGATATTACTCATCTACCTCTGCACAAACGAGCATTGAGAGGAATAGGCTACTTACCACAAGAATCTTCTATATTTAAAGAGTTAACAGTAGAAGAAAATCTTATGTTAGCAGCTGAA
>JAYEPD010000125.1:0-1891 GCA_034723675.1 Campylobacterota bacterium | reverse complement strand
TAAATATTGCAGTTGCTGCAAATGTAAGTTATGCAATGCCATCTTTAATAAAAGAGTTCAATAAACTTTATCCAGATACAAAAGTAAAAGTTACACTTGGAAGTAGTGGAAAACTAACAGCTCAAATATCACATGGAGCCCCATATCACATATTTATGTCAGCAGATATGGATTATCCTGAAGCTTTATATAAAAAACAAATAGCTATAACAAAACCTATTGTTTATGCAAAAGGTGGATTAGCAATGTTAAGTAGTAAAAGAAAAGATTTTTCAAAAAATATAGCTATATTAACAGATAAAAATATTAAAAAAATAGCAATAGCAAATCCAAAAACAGCTCCATATGGTAAAGCATCAGTAGAGGCATTTAAAAATGCAAAAATTTATCAAACTATCAAGAAAAAACTTGTATTTTCAGAGTCTATATCACAAACTGTATCATATGCAGTAACTGCAACAGATATAGGGCTTATAGCTAAGTCATCACTTTTTAGTCCACAAATGAAAAAATTTATAAAAGATATACATTGGATAGGGGTTGATAATAAACTTTATACACCAATAAACCAAGGTGTAGTGCTACTTAAAAAAGCTAAAAATAATAGAAATGCGAATGATTTTTATAGATTTATAGTGAGTAAAAAAGCTAAAAAAATACTAAATGAGTTTGGTTATGAGGTACCATGAGTAATATTATAGCAACAGTTTCAAGTATAAATAGGTGTGATAATTTAAATATTGTAAAGCTTTATTTTAACGAACAAGTTTTATCTATGATGAGTTTAGAACTTCAAGATAATATAAAAGTTGGGGTTAAAGTTAAATTGTCAGTTAAACCAACGCATGTAGCAATTGGCAAAAATGTTAGTGGATTATTAAGTTATAGCAATCAACTAATATGTACAATAACTTCAATTGACAATGGTAAACTCTTAAGTAGTATAAAATTAAAAGTTGATGAAGATACTACTTTAGAGTCTATTATAACAGTTAATTCATCATCGAAAATGGACTTAAAAGTTGATGATAATATTGTAGCATACATAAAAGCAAGTGAGATATCAATCAATGAGGTTATAAATGATTGAACTTTTACAAAATATAGAGTTTGAACCTTTTATATTATCTTTTAAACTTGCTGGTATAACTACTATAATATTATTTATATTTAGTGTACCATTAGCATGGTATTTATCTCAAACTAATTCAAAAATAAAACCAATACTTGAAGCTATAACTGCACTACCTATAGTTTTACCACCTTCTGTTTTAGGGTTTTATATCCTAATAGTATTGTCACAAAATTCACCTATTGGTGCTTTTTTTGAAGATGCATTTGGTATAAGTCTTGTATTTAATTTTACATCTTTAGTAGTGGCTAGTTGTTTTTATAGTTTACCATTTATGGTACAACCTATTCAAGGTGGTTTTGAAAGCTTAAATAAAAATATGCTAGAAGCTAGTTATATAAGTGGTAAAAGTAAATTTGAAACTATCATAAAAGTAGCCTTACCAAATATAAAACCAGCACTTTTAACAGCTATCATTATAACTTTTGCACATACAGTTGGGGAGTTTGGTGTGGTATTGATGATAGGTGGAAGTATAGAGGGTGAAACTAAGGTGGCTTCGGTTGCTATTTATGAGATGGTTGAGATTATGGACTATAGTACGGCTCATATATATAGTGCTATTATGGTTATCATTAGTTTTTTAGTGCTACTTAGTGTTTATATATTTAATGGTAAGGTAAATAAAAAGTTTGGACTTTAGAATATGACTAGACTATTGTTTTATATAGTAGTTTTAATTTTAATCATCTATATAATACTTTGGTTAAAAACTAGATTTTATAGACTAAAACCAGAACTTAGAAAACAGATACTTTA
>JAYEPD010000124.1:0-1898 GCA_034723675.1 Campylobacterota bacterium | reverse complement strand
AATTTAATGGTAAGTACTCTATAAAAATTGTACTTCCAACACTATTTCCAGATGATGAAGAATTAGACTATAAAAAACTAGGAAGTATTCAAAATGGTGGTGATGCAATGGATACATTTGCTAATCTACATTTGTTAAAAGATAAATCAAAACTAGAAGCAATAAAAAAAGATTTTTTTGCTTATTGTAGGCTTGATACTTTGGCTATGGTAAGAATTTGGGAAAAATTACATAAAATTATAGGAGAAAATAAATGACAAAAGAAGAAGCGATAGAAAAAGTTAGTCATGATCGCAAGGCTTTAAAAGACCTAGATCAAAAGTGGAAAGATGATAAAGATGTTGTTTTAAAAGCTTTAGAAAAGAAGAATTATGCAAATGAAATTAATTGGGATGATCAAGAAGCTGTTTTAAAAGCTTTAGAAAAGAAGAATTATCTTTTTGAGTTTGCAAGTGAAAGATTAAAAGATGATAAAGAATTTGTTCTTAAAGCTATGTCAATAGAGTCCGATTTTAGATTTTCTTTTTTACAATATGTGAGTAAAAAACTTCAAAATGATAAAGAAATTGTTCTTGGGTCATTTCAATATACTATAGGACATGGTTTTGAATTTGCAAGTGAAGAGTTGCGAGATGATAAAGAAGTTATCATAATAGCTGTACAAAATATTGTAGATGGTTTAAAATTTGCAAGTGAACGACTTAGAAATGATAGAGAAGTTGTCTTATTATCAGTGAAGGAAAATTCAAGTTCTTTAGAGTTTGCAAGTGAAGAGTTAAAAGATGATAAAGAAATTGTGTTAACAGCAATAAAGAATTGTGCACTTCCTTTAGAGTTTGCAAGTGAACGACTCCTAAATGATAAAGAAATAATTTTTAAGGCAATAGAGAAGAATGGAGCAATAGCTTTAGAGTATGCAAGTGATGAGTTAAAAGATAATGAACAAGTTGTTTTAAGAGCACTTCTACATCATCGGTTTTGCTTAACTGAAGCAAGTAAACGGCTACAAAATGACAAAAATTTTGTGATAAAAGCAATGATGTTTTTTGGTCCTTATGTACAATACCATAGTGATGAGAATAAGCATGTTTTCCTAATTGATAAAAAAGATATTGCCATTAAGGCAGTTAATAATAATGGTTCAGTTTTAGAATATATGACAGACGAGTTACGAAATGATAAAGATGTTGTTATCCAAGCGATACAGAATAAGCCTTATTCTTTTTCTGATGCTAGTAAAGAACTACAAGATGATGAAGAGATGAAAAAGGCACAGAAATATTATACTACAAAAAGATTTCGAATGTATTATTCTCTAAAAATTTTTATTAAATGGATACTACATTTTTTTTGTATACGGAAGGACCCTAATAAACCAGACATATTTTGATTCAGTAAATTAATAAGACAATGATAGTAAACATTGTAAAATTTACAAAGGTTAAAAAATGGCAAGAAAGTTATATAGTGAAGAGTTTAGAATACAAGCAGACATAAAGATGTCAAATAGTTCCTTTATAATTAGAATACCTAACAATATATTTAAACAAATGAATAGTGATATAGTTTTAAATGGCATGATAATTATATTCCACATAAATGAAGATACAAAAATTAAAAATTTGGATAATCTAATAATACAATGTAACGAGAAATTTGATGTAAACACTTTACATATGATAAATATAAATAATGATTTAGCTGTTGGAGTGATTAATATATCTGTAATGAGTTTTCATGAAAACTAAAAATGTAATATTATTATAAAAGCAATAAAAGCAATAAAAGTAATAGTTAGAAAAAGATACAATATAATTATAAAAAGGATTAAAGAGATGGAAATAGAGAATATTATACAGCAAGCTTTTGATGAGATGGTAGTAGAAATAAATAGCACA
>JAYEPD010000123.1:0-1909 GCA_034723675.1 Campylobacterota bacterium | reverse complement strand
CTTATTTTTAAAGTTTCATTCCCTTCTAAGCAAATTAATTTAATATAATTTTCATTTGTCAATTCAACTTTAAATTTCATCTTGCCATCTAAAAGATTTATGATACTACCTATATTGATATTTCTTATTATATATTCAAAGTCATTTACTAAAATAATATTTTGTTGTTTGAAATTATCACTTCTACATATATAAATAAAATCATCTTTGGTTATATTAAGTTCAATATTGTTACTAATCCTAGGTCTTGACGATGGTAAGTCCACCATGATAAAAACTTTTTTATTTATAGATTTCTCAACATCTCGAATAGTTTTTATTAATTCAACTTGATCTCTTGAACGATAACCAAATCCTAATCTAAAAGTTGTTACACCTTTTTCAATAGCTTTTAAAATATCATCAAAAGTTTCAAGAGTCGGTCCGATTGTAGCAATTATATCCATTTAGTTTTTATCCTCTTTTTTAAATACTGTTATAGATTTTTTATGTAAAGGTGAAGAGTAAATATATTTATCATTTTTTGTAGCTTTATCTGAACTAACATAACCAACTTTTTCTAAAGCTTGTTCTGTGTCTATTAAAAGTTGTTCAAATTGTTCTGTATTCATATAGTTAAATTTAATATTATCTGATATTCCCCCCATAGCAAAAACTTTCAAAATTTGTTTTATCCTTTATTTCTATACCATGTAACTCTGGATTTTCATAATATGGAGTACCAGGAAATGGTATAAGCTGATGAATAGATATTTCATGTGGTCTCATTTTTATCATAAAATCTATTGATTCATATTGCTCTTTCATCGTACCTGGTAATCCATATATCCAACCAGTTTTTACTCTAATTCCAGCATTTTTTGCATAAGTAATACCATTTAGTAATTGTTTTTTTGTTAATCTTTTATTTGAGTTTTTTAGTATGTTTTCACTTCCTGATTCAACACCAAAATATATTCTTTTACATCCTGCATTTGATATAGCTTTGGCTATCTCTTCATCAATAGTATCTGCTCTCATTTGTCCAACCCATTCTACACTAAGATTAGCTTTTTTATATTCACTACAAAAAGATAGAATATCACTCTTTTTAATTAAAAAAATATCATCAGCAAAAAATATATCTTTAGCATTAAATTCATCTTCTAGGTATTTCATCTCATTGATAATATCTGTATATTTATTTACTGTTGTACCTTTTTGTAAGATTGTTCCTGAATAATTACAACAAAAATTACACCTATATGGACATCCTCTTGAGGCTATCATAGAGTGATGTGTGTATCTTTTAAGATTAAATAAACTTCTATCTACTATAGGAACATCACTTAATGAAACATTTTTATTCGTTGCTTTATTGTTAATTATTTGCTTACCGTATTTATATACTATACCCTTAATTTCAGTTAAATTATTATTTGTAAGTAGAGTTTTCACTAAACTTACTATTACTTGTTCACCTTCTCCTTTTACCACAACATCAACTCCATCATTTAGTAAATCATTTGGAAACAATGTTGAGTGTACCCCACCTGCTATAAGTTTTATATTTTTATACTTCTCTTTAAGCTGTTGAATATTTACTTTAGCAACTGGATAATTTGGTGTAATAATAGAAAAACCAACAATATCTGGAATGAAGTTATCAAATTGATCTAAATATCTTATTAATTCATACTCTTCTGCATTTCCATCATATATTTTTATATTATAGTTCTCATTTTGTAAAATAGTACCAAGTATCCCCACACCCAAAGGGTATTCTAAATACATTTGCTTAGGATTTATTACTCCACCCATGAAATACAATGAAATAACAACATAATTTAGCTATAATTATGTATGAAAAATACAACAATAGATGCAAGAAAACTAACAACAGCACAGCAACAAGAAAAAAGAGATATAG
>JAYEPD010000122.1:0-9660 GCA_034723675.1 Campylobacterota bacterium | reverse complement strand
CCATTCTCCATTTTCAACACTTTGTAAAATATCTTTTTCATATTCATCTAAGTTAATCATTTTAAACTCCTTTATTATATTTTTTATTCATTTGTCTTGATGGAATAATAGTTTTTAAAAATATTGATTCTTCATCTTCAACATATGGAACTAAGTGAACATAGTTTTTAATTTCAATTAAAATAATAAAAATATCCTGATTAGGATATTTTTCCTTATTTGGATGTTTAATGTCATCTAAAAGTTTACCACTTTCAAGTGCTAATATTACATCTTCAAAACTAATATCCCTTTGCTCTTTTAAAAGTTCATTTTTTTCAAGACTATATCTTATAGTTTTGTTTCTAATCATTATTGATCACCTTACTTTTATATATACAATGTATTTTATTATAATTGGAACGATATGTCAAGTTGATTTTAATGATAACTACCCATAATTATACAAATATCAACCTTTAACTTGCTAAATGGTACAAAAGTATGGTAATTTGCCATATTTTCGTTGATATCGTACATCTTTTGGTAGGGTATCATCTGAAATAAGATATAAAAGGTATAAATTATATAGTTTAAGATTCGTAAGAGATAGCTTATCTACATTAATTTTAGTGTTATATTAAAATTTATTTGACTTTAGCTATAATAAAGGACTTATAATATGTTTTATTAAAGGGAAGTGCAAATGATTTTAGGCTTTATTGTGTATATCTATGATGCATTTAACTCAAATGGAAGAATAGTGTTTCAATAATAAAATAAATAACTATATCTTGTTTCAAAGTTTTACTTTAATTAAAAGATACATAAAAACAATCAACCGTAACATTTTATAAACAAAAAGGTAAATACTATAGATGAATAAAATCATAGAGATATTAAAACAAAAAACAACATTAGAAGAAAAATATATAAAAAATATAATTACTCTTTTAGAAGATGGAGCTACTATAGCTTTTATAGCACGATATAGAAAAGATAGTACAGGAAATGCTACAGATGAAACACTTTTAAAGTTTCAAGAGATATACGAATATAGTCAAAAACTATTAAAAAGAAAAGAACAGATTGAACATATACTAAAAGAGAAAGATTCACTTACTCCTAAACTACAAACTTTACTAGATAACGCATTAACATTAACAGCCTTAGAAGATATATATGAACCTTACAAAGGTAGTAAAAATAGCCGTGCTGATGATGCTGTTAAAAATGGTCTTACCGATTTAGCCAATATAATATCTTCTATGAAATACACAAAGAGTGAAATAGAAGATAAAGCTAAACGATTTTTAAATAAAGATATAAATACAATAGCTGATGCAATATCTGGTGCTAAAGATATAATAGCTTTACGATACTTACAAGAGATAAAAACAAAAGATATAATAAGACAAAATATACAAAATCATAGTTTGCTTATCACTAAAAAAACAAAAACTTTTGAAGAAAATGGACTTTATAGAGACCTAGCTTCTATAAATCAAAAATCAAAATATATAAAATCACATAGGTTACTAGCAATATTTAGGGCTACAAATGAGAAACAAATATCATTAAAAATAGATGTAGATGAGGAGTACTTAATAGAAGGTATCAAAAAATTTAGACTTCCATCATATGGACAAAGTTCCAAAGAGTATGTTTTTGAAGCATATAAAGATGGTCTTAAAAGGTTATTGTTACCCTCTTTAAAAAGAGAATACTTATCATCACTAAAAGAGAAAGCAAGTAGTGAAGCGATTGAACTTTTTGGAAAAAACTTAAAAGAGTTACTTATCTCACCACCTTTAGTGAATCAAATCATATTAGGGATGGATCCTGGATATAAAACTGGCTGTAAATTAGCCATTATAGATAAAGATGGGGAGTTTTTAGATAGTAGTGTTATATATCTTCTCTCCTCTTCACAAGAGCAAGAAGCATCAAAAAAAGTACTTGGACTAATAAAAAAGTATAATATAACTGCAATTGCTATAGGAAATGGTACAGCTTCAAAAGAGACAGCAACTTTTGTATCGGAACTTTTAAAACGAAATAATCTTGATACAAAATATGCAGTAGTTAGTGAAATAGGGGCATCTGTTTACTCAGCTTCTAAAATAGCTCAAGAGGAGTATCCAAACCTTGATGTTACAATTAGAGGAGCTATATCTATAGCTCAAAGATTAAGAGACCCTATGGCAGCACTTGTTAAAATAGATCCAAAATCTTTAGGGGTAGGGCAATATCAACACGATGTAAATCAAAAAAAGTTAGAAAAAAAACTAAATGACACAACTTTTTCTTTAGTTAATAGTGTAGGAGTTGATATAAATTCAGCTTCATATAAACTTTTATCATTTGTATCAGGAATAAGTGAAAAACTATCTAAAAATATTGTAGAATATAGAAAATCAATAGATGGCTTTACAGATAAAAAACAACTTTTAAAAGTAAAAGGTTTAGGTGACAAAGCATACGAGCAAAGTGTTGGTTTCTTTCGTATAAAAAATGCAAAGAGATTTTTAGACAATACAGGAATACACCCTGAAAATTATACCGTAGCCTTATATATAAAAGAAAAGTTTGACTTAGATACAATTGATAATATAACCTTAAAAGAATTGAATGTAAAATTTAACTGTGGAATTGAAACTCTAAAAGATATAGTGTTTGAGTTACAAAAACCAGGCTATGATATCAGAGAGGAGTTAGAACAGATATCTTTTTGTGAAGATATAAAAGATATAGATGAACTACAAGATGGTGAGGTAGTAAATGGAGTGGTTAGAAATATCACTGATTTTGGTGCATTTGTCGATATAGGGCTAAAAAATGACGCACTACTACATATATCTCAAATATCTCAAAAACATATATCTCATCCTATGGATGTTTTAAGTGTAAATCAACAATTAAAAAATATAAAGATATTATCAATAGATAAAGAGAAAAATAGAGTTAGTTTAACTCTAAAAGATTAAGGGCATCTCTAAATAGGAATACAAATGGAAAATAGCAATATAGTTATAAATATAAATAATAGTATATTTTCAAAAATATTTTGGATAACATTGCTGTTTAAACAAAACAGATGGCATAGATATGGAGTACTTCTTCACACATTTAAAGTAGTTTATGGTGTATTAAAAGCAAAAGATTATAAGTTTTTAGCAGCCGCTTTGTTTCACGATATTGGAAAGCCAAGTGTTGCATATCAAGATAGTGAAGATATCCTTACAGGGGAGTACTCTTTTACAGACCATGAAGAGAAAAGTTACCAGATAGTAAAAAACTGGTTTTTTTTATCTGCATGGACAAAAAAAGTTATAAGATACCACTATATTATAAGAGATTTAAAAAACTCAAAAAGAAAAGGACTTACTTCAAGACTTAAAAGATTAGAATCCTCATGGGCAACATTAGATGAGGTTTTTATAAAAGAGTTAGAGATTTTTTTAGTTTATGATGATTATGGGAAGGTATAAATTATGTTAGATATAAATATTTTAAAATTAAGTATAAAAGATTACTTTACGAAAGATATGTTAAAACTTATCATATATCCACTAATTGGAAGTGTGTTGGTTATGTACTTTTTATTTTTCTCTATTGCTAGTAGTGGGCTTGATAGTTTAGAACAAACTCAAATACAAATTCAAACACACCAAACTATGGTAGAAAATGGAAATATAAATGAGGAGACTACAACTGAAATTTATACAGGAAACTCTATATTTGATTTTTTATTAAAATATACAGTAACATCATGGATTGTTAGCTTTTTAGTTTATACTGTTGGGTTATTTGCTATGGGTTATTTATCTATATTTATATCATTGATTGTGGTTGGATTTTTAACTCCAAAGATTTTAAGTATTATTCACAAAAGACATTATTCTAGTTTAGCTTTAGATTACGGATATGAGAGTATATTTGGTTCAGTTTTTTTTCTTTTAAAATCTGCTTTTATTATGATAGTTTTGTTTATATTTTTAATTCCACTTTTTTTTATACCATTTATAAATATTATAGCTATAAATTTACCTTTTTATTATTTTTTTCATAAGATGTTGAATTATGATGTAAGCTCAAATATTATGCCAAAAGATAAGTTTAAAAAACTGTACTATATAAATAAAACAAATTTAAGAGCTAAAACACTTTTATTGTATACAGTATCTCTTATACCTTTTGTTGCTTTTTTTATAGCAATATTTTATATCATTTATATAGGACATAGTTACTATAAACTTTTAGAAGAAGATAAGTACTAACAGCTGATTAGATATCAGTGATATATAAAGCCAACTCATCTGCTAGCATAAAATCACTTGAATAAACTATATTCTCTTCTAGTTTTAGTTTATCGTTTTCTATTAGTATCTTAGCTCTATTTTGCATATTTATAGGTAATATTGATATATCAACACCAACTACACTTCTAAATCCAAGTAGTATTTTTTCTGTTGTTATATCATCAGAACTTAACTTTTCAGTATTTTCATAGCTTAAAGGATTTTGAATATATTTTAAAACATCTTTTTCATTATAATATCTTGTGTTATTTATACATCCAACAGCACCACTTCCAACCCCAAGGTACTCTTTATACTTCCAATATCCAAGGTTATGTTTACTTCTTGCATCTTTGTCTTTTGAAAAATTTGATATCTCATATTGGCTAAAACCTAAGCTGTTTAACTCTTCAAAAAGATATTTTACCAACTCTTCATTTTCTACTTGTACGCTACTTTTATTAAAAAACTTTGTACCCTCTTCAATAGTTAAACTATATGCACTTATATGATTTATTGGCAGTGTTTTAATGATACTTATATCAGTATCTAATAACTCTTTTGTATCAAGTTGAGTATCATATATAATATCACAGTTTATATCTTCAAAGCCTATATCAAAAGCATCATTGATAGCTTGTATTGCTTGTGTTTTATTGTGATTTCTACCTAGAAAATCTAACTTTTTATCATCAAAACTTTGCACTCCAAAACTGACACGGTTTATACCTATGCTTTTTATCTCTTGAAGCCACTCGTTTGATGCAGAGTTTGGATTGGCTTCTATGGTTATCTCTATATTTTTTTGTACAAAATATGGTTTGATTAGTTCTAAAATTTCTTTGTATTTACTAGCTTCTATGGTGCTTGGAGTTCCTCCACCTATAAAGATAGTTTCTATTTGTTTATTGTTTTTTTTAAGCTCATATGAAAGTTGTTGTTTTAAAGCTTTTATATAATCATCTCTTAAAGAATGTAATGAAGTATATGAATTAAAAGCACAATAAAAACATTTGCTATCACAAAATGGTATATGTATATAAAGTAGTATGACCTCTCCTTAAGTATCGTTTTTGTATAATAATAACTATAAAAAATACAAGTATAAGGTAAATTGTTTAATGGAAGATAAAACTAAAAATAAACCAGCTAACTCTTCTGACAAAAATTATAGACCAAATGTAGCAGCTATTGTATTGTCTTCATCTTACCCTTCTAAGTGTGAGATATTTATCGCTTCAAGAATTGATGTTGATGATGCATGGCAATTTCCACAAGGTGGGATAGACGATGGTGAAACACCAGAAGTTGCACTTTTTAGAGAATTAAAAGAAGAGATAGGTACAGATAAAGTAAGTATAGTAGCCCAATATCCAAAGTGGGTAAGTTACGATTTTCCCCCTGCTGTTGCTTCAAGAATGGCTCCATTTGATGGGCAGATTCAAAAATATTTTTTAGTAAAGCTAAAAAAAGGTGCAAAAATAGATATAAAAACTAAAATTCCAGAATTTGATCAATACAAGTTTGTAAAAACTGATGAATTAAATGATTATATCACATTTTTTAAGAGAACTGTTTATAAAAAAGTTTTAAAGTATTTTAAAAGTGAGGGTTATATTTAAATATGTTAAAAGTGTTAAAGTTTGGTGGTACTAGTGTTGGTACTTTAGAAAGAATAGAAAATGTTGCTAAAATTGTTAAAAATTTAAAAAACAATGGCGATGATATAGTTTGTGTAGTAAGTGCGATGAGTGGTGAAACAAACAAACTTATAGATTATGCACAAAATTTTAGTAAAAATCCAGATGAGTCTGAACTTGATATGTTATTGAGTTCAGGTGAGAGAGTTACATCTGCACTTTTATCGATTGCATTAAATGAAGATGGATATAAAGCAACTTCTATGAGTGGTAGAGAAGCTGGAATTGTTACAAATTCATCTCATACAAAAGCTAGAATCGAAGCTATTGATCCTTCAAATATGCAGACTGCTTTAAAAGATGGAAAGATTATCATTGTAGCTGGTTTTCAAGGTGTAAATATTGAAAACAATAGGGTTACAACCCTTGGTCGTGGTGGAAGTGATTTAACAGCAGTTGCACTAGCTGGTGCTTTAAATGCAGATGTTTGTGAAATATATACTGATGTAGATGGTATATACACAACAGACCCTAGAATAGAACCAAAAGCCAAAAAACTTGATAAAATTTCATATGATGAGATGTTAGAGTTGGCAAGTTCAGGTGCAAAAGTATTACAAAACCGTTCAGTAGAGATGGCAAAAAAATTAAATGTAAATCTTATATCAAGAAGTAGCTTTACACCAGAAGTTGAAGGTACTCTAATCACAAAGGAAGAAAATATTATGGAAAACCCAATAGTAAGTGGTATAGCATTGGATAGAAATCAAGTAAGAGTTGGTATGTATGGAGTAGTTGATAAGCCAGGCATCGCTTCATCTATATTCACTGAACTTGCTGATGCAAATATAAATGTTGATATGATAGTTCAAACTGTAGGGATGGATTCTCTTACAAATCTTGATTTTACTGTACCAACAGAAGATGTACAAAAAACTAAAGATGTTATGGAAAAATTTACAGATGATACTCAAAATATTGATTATAATGACGCTATTTGTAAAGTATCAATAGTTGGTGTTGGTATGAAGTCTCACACGGGAGTTGCTAGTAAAGCATTTAGTGCTATGGCTAGTAGTAATATAAATATAAGAATAATAAGTACAAGTGAGATAAAAATATCTATGATTATAGAAGAGAAATATGCTGAACTTGCTGTTAGAACTCTTCATGATTCATATGAGTTAGATAAGTAAGGTTAAAATTGCATCAAGAATTCACAAACTGGACAGTAAATACTATAAGAGAAGATAAACTTTTAGGCTCTTGGATGGAGGAGAGAAAGTTTGATTGGATCCCTTTAGTATCTAAAGCAATTACAAATGTTATTGATAAAAATAAATCTGTTTTAATTATAACAGATGATAACAACGAGTGGTTTATGAACTATATACTAACAAACATAAATAAAAAAAATCTATCAAGACCTTTTTTGCCATTT
This sequence comes from Campylobacterota bacterium, assembly GCA_034723675.1. Lineage (GTDB taxonomy): Bacteria > Campylobacterota > Campylobacteria > Campylobacterales > Arcobacteraceae > JAIOSF01. The sequence continues at coordinate 2,299 of JAYEPD010000122.1, read as the reverse complement.
TATGATTTTAACTCTTTTAGAAATATAGATACAGTAAAAAGTGAAAACGATGTAGAGTTGATTCATGATATGTTAAGTATCTCTTTCCCTAATGGGTACTTTTTTTGGTATATAGGAAAAAGTCAAAGTCCAAGAGCAAATCTAGCAAAAATATCAAAAAAACCATTTTTGTGGCTTATGGATGATGATTTATCAAATAGTTTTTATCTTGATAGTAGTGAAGAAGCTTTAGATATAAGACTTTTAAATATGTTTAGATTATTTAACAAAACTTTAGATGCAGCACTTTTTGCACAAATAGATGTATTGAAATAGATGTACGAAAAGTCAACTTTATTTATCGTAAATGATATAGAGGCAACAATATCTAAAATCAAATCATCATTACCAACACACTCAGTAAGAGTGATACAAAATGAAGATGAAGGTAAAACAGAGTTTTTATTAAGAGAAGGAAAAAAGGCAATAAAAGAAGCATATATAGCGACAAATCAAACAAAATATATAATTTTAGCAGGTGATAGTTTTAGAACAGAAGCTCAAAATTCACTTTTAAAAGTTCTTGAAGAACCACCATCAAATATTATATTTATAATTGTAACTATATCAAAAAGTTCTATACTACCTACAATATTATCAAGAGTTCAAGTAAAATACAACAAAATAAAAAAAGTTGTAAATGAGTTTGAGTTAAATCTAGAAAAACCAGATTTAAAAGATATATATAATTTTTTAAAAGAGAATCAAAGAATATCAAAAGTAGAAGCAAAAGAACAAGTTGAATCAATGCTTTATACTATAAATAAAAAACATATAAAACTAAATCAAAAACAACTAAATAGTTTTAGTACTTCTATGAAGTTATTGGAACTTAACTCAAGACCTATTAATGTTTTAACAACATTATTACTAAATTTAGCAGTTACAAGATAAACATAAAACAATAATTAAATGAAATTTTATAAACTAGACAATACAAATAATACAGTTGAATTATTTAAAAATATTGATTGTGATACTACTGGTGCAAATATTATGTTAAAAAAAGCAAATATTCAAATACTATATATAAAAGATTTACATGTAGGAGCTGCCAATATTTTAAAGCAAGATGCATTGTCAATCGGTGCAGATTTAGCAGTTCCTATAGGTACAATACTTGCAAAAGATAAGTATGTAGATGCTATATTGATTGGAACTTCAAAACACTTTGAGATACTTAGTAAAAAAGAACTTTCTCAACCATTTGGTTTAAAAGATTTAGCAAAAGAGTTAAAATCATTTATTAGAGATAAAAAGCAAACAACTAAAGTTATGGGTATAATTAATGCAAATGATGATAGCTTTTATAACAAAAGTCGTTTTATAAATGAAGATGCTATAAAAAGAATAAATCAACTAATAGTTGATGGTGCAGATATAATAGATATAGGTGCAGTTTCAACAAAACCAGGTAGTGTTGGTGTTGATGAGAGTGAAGAGTTAGAAAGGGTAAAACCAATTTGTGATGCTATTAAAAATAATAGATTATATGAAAAAGTAGATTTTAGTATAGATAGCTATACTCATTGTGTGATTGAGTATGCTTTAAAATCAGGATTTAAAATAGTCAATGATATAACTGGTTTAAGTGATGATAAAGTAGGGGAGTTAGTGGTTTCTTATGATGCTACAATAGTTATAATGCATATGCAAAATACTCCAAAAGATATGCAAGAAAATCCACATTATGATAATGTGATGGTTGAGATAGATGAATTTTTTAAACAAAAAATAGAAAAAGCAAAAAACTTTGGTATAAAAAATATAATCTTAGATGTCGGTATTGGTTTTGGAAAAACTTTGGAACACAATCTAATATTGTTAAAAAATATGGAGCATTTTTTACATTTTGGATATGAAGTTTTAGTAGCAGCAAGTAGAAAATCTATGATTGATAAAATATATCCTAGTGAAGTTGAAGATAGATTAGCAGGTACATTGGCTATACATCTTGATAGTGTTAGAAAGGGTGCTACTATTGTAAGAACTCACGATGTAAAAGAGCATATACAAGCTATAAAAGTTCAAGAAGCAATTGATAATATATAAAAAGGGCATCTCTAAAAACTAATATGCTCATAACTTTAGGATACTTTTGTTTAGAGTATGTTAGATAACTTGAAGTACTAACTACTTAATGCAATAGTTTTAAAAAATGAACTTATACCCCACACCATAAACCGTTTTTAGATAGTTAGGCTTACTACTGTCTTTTTCTATTTTTTTTCTTATATTTTTTATATGATTATCTAGTAAT
>JAYEPD010000121.1:0-1931 GCA_034723675.1 Campylobacterota bacterium | reverse complement strand
ATAGCAGGATCAAGTGCTGAAAGTGGCTCATCCATAAGTAAAAGTTTGGGACGATTCATCATAGCCCGACATAAACTTACTCGTTGTTTTTGACCTCCACTTAAACTATTTGGCAATCTTTTTTTTAGTTCACTAAGTTCTGTCATCTCTAAAAGTTTATCTGCTAATTCTTTATCTTTTTGTACATATAGAAGATTATCAAGAACACTCATATTTGGGAACAATGCATAATCTTGAAAAACAAAACCGATTTTTCTTTTTTGAGGAGGTAAACAAAACTTACCATCAAGCCAAACATCATCATCAATTTTTAAAGTTCCATCTGCATCTTCAAGACCTGCTAAAATTCGTAAAAGTGTAGTTTTACCACTTCCACTTAGACCTGCTAGTGCTACAAAGTCACCTTTAGTTATCTCAAGGTTTATATCTAAATCCATCTCTCCATTTGAACCATGTAGTTTTTTGTTTATATCTATTTTTATCATTTGTTATTATACCGTTAATGTTGCCCAAAATTTATCATTTTGTAAAGCTTCGTTTAGTAACTCACCTGTATGATTACAAGGTATACCTAAACTCTCTAGTTTTTCTACTGCGTTGTATTCATCAGCACATACGATACAAGAACTAAACTCCACTCCATCTTTTTGTATCTCTTGTACTTTTTGCTGTACTTTTTCATTTGTCTGAACCACTTGTATAGAAGCACCCCAAAACATCAAGTGTACCCTCTTCCAATATCCACGAGGAATAGACACCCCACCATATAAAAGTGGGAACCTTAGTATACTGTCTATGTTGTCTGTTGATATTACTATTAGTAAGTTTTCTTTTTTCATTTTTTGTTCCTATTTTTTTCTTGACTTATTTTATTTATTATTATATAATTTATATACAAACCAACCTGCTTGCAGGAAGCCCCTAATTCTTAGGGGAGTATTTACAATCCGATTAAATCTTTTAGTTTCATCTTTAAACTTTCAAAATCCTCAGTTGATATTTTACCCATTTTGTCATGTATTCTTTTTGTTGAAAAAAGTTTTACTTGAGAAAGCATTGCAAAGTTAGTTTTTGTTTTGCTGATTGGAGTAAACTTAAAATGAAACATATCATTTTTAAAAGAGCTTGTAAGAGGAATACCTAAAAAACTTTCTTTAGAAAATTTTCTTACTATTAATACAGGTCTTAAAAACTCTTCACCTTTACCATAAACTTCGTATCCTATATTTTGACCAATTTTAAGCCAATATATCTCTCTAACTTTTATTATAAATGTAGATTTATTTTTTTCTGTTTCTTTTTTAATTTCATTCCATTTATCATATTGTTTCATCTATATTACCTCGTATAATTTATTTTAGCACAGAAATTAAATTTTATTAAAAATATTACATTTTGTTATATTTACTATAGTTTTTCCAAAGCTTCTTTTATAATATCATCTGGTGTTTTATCATCACTATAAAAATACTCTTCTAAAAGTGGTTTGATTTTATACTCTTTGATAAATTCAAAATCTACATCATCACCCATAAAATAACTATGCCCTAGCATATAATCTTCACCTACACTATTTTGAATGTATATATTTAGTTTTTCCATAAATTCTCTAGCTTCTTCATCTTTTACTAGATTAGGATTTGGTTTCATTTTTAAAAATGTAAATCTTCTTCTAAGTGCTATATCTATTGTAGCAATTGATTTATCTGTACTATTCATAGTTGCTATGATGTAAAGGTTAGATGGTACTTTAAAAGGCTTCTTTGAGTAAGGAAGTGTTATCTCATAATTATCTCTTTTACTCTCTTCAATAAGTGTGATAAGTTCTCCAAATATTTTAGATATATTTCCTCTATTTATCTCATCTATTACTATGTAGAAGTTTTTTTGTTCTACTTCATCAACTTTATTGCTTTTAATAATATCAACTA
>JAYEPD010000120.1:0-1934 GCA_034723675.1 Campylobacterota bacterium | reverse complement strand
ACTATGAAATATTAAAAGATTTGAAGTTAGTACTTCAATCTTAATAGAATAATATTTTTTAGATAAATTTTTACAAAAAAAGTTTAAAAAAAGAAATATTATTCATAAAATAGATTATACGAGGGGTTTAAGATGATGACTGAAAACGATATAAAAAAAGAGTTCGAAGGTGTTACAGGACTAAATGAAGCAAAAAAGATATTTAAAATATTAGCTAGAAAGTTGCATCCAGATGTTGGAGGAAGCGAAGAGGAGTTTAAAATATTAAAAAATATATATGATCATATAGTTGAACATAAGATATATTTTTCTAGTGCTGCTAAGTTTGATATAGAACTAGAAAAAATCATATCTCAAATATTACATTTTGAAGATATAACTATAGAGGTTGTAGGTTCTTGGATATGGCTAAGTGGTGAAACTAAGATTATCAAAGATACTTTAAAAGATATTGGTTTTAAATGGGCTAGTAAAAAAAAGATGTGGTACTACGGAGAGATGAAAGGACGAAGCCATAAAGAAAAAAGCTTAGATGAGATAAAAGGTAAGTATGGGTGTACTACTTTAAAAGCAAAGGGGAAAGTTAAACTATCAGCTTAAAAGCTGTTAGTTTAGTTATAGTTTTGGTTGATTTTATCTAATTGTTTTATAATATTTTGGGTTTCATTTTGGCAAATATCGTTAAATTCATCAAGCTCAATAGTCACTTCATAAAGTGCCAAATTGAGCCATTTTATAACATCTAAAATATCCTTATGAATTACAGATAAGTTATTTTTATCAAAAATTTGTTCAAAATGAAAGACCTTATTTCTAAGGTATCTTATAGCATTTATTTGAGGTGCTATAACTTTTCTATTTCTATGAACCTTAGGCATATTAGGAAATATCTGTTTTATATGCTTATTCCATATTTTTTGATCATACCGTTTACTAAACAATATAGTCCAAAAACCAAAGCTTAGTTCAGAGATAACATTATGAGCTGTTATCTCTTTTTTTGAAAACTCCAATTTTTGTTTAGCTTCATTGATTTTAGCTAACTCTTTATAATCTAAAAAATCTTTTATATCGTACCATTTATCAGTATTATAAAATTTTGTAAGTGTATTATGTATACTATTTCTTAGGGCTATTTCTAAGTTTTGTAAAGGGATATATAAACTTTTTGATATTTCACTATTTAAAATATAGTATGTGAAAATAGTTTTAGTACTAGTAGTATTTAAAGAGTTTCCATACTCTTCAAGTCTAGTTTTAGAGATTGATAGCTCTAGCTGTTCATATAATTTTTGATTCAATTTTTCACCTCTTGATTTATTTTTCTATTTTTTGTATAATCTCTTTGTAGTCCTTGGGCAACTCCTCTCCTGTACTTGATGCAGTGATGAACCCAAGGGAAATATAAACTTTTCAACATTTTATCCAAAATCATTTATAAAGCTCATTTACTTGTACTCTACCACTATCAGGTGCTAGTTTTGCGTATCTCATGGTCATTGCTATATCTTTATGATTTAGAAGCTTTTGTATTGTAAATATTGGTGTTCCATTTATAGCTAAATGTGAAGCAAATGTATGTCTTAGAGTATGTATCACCGTTCTATTTTTTCTGTCGTTTTTATCTAAACCTTGATTAAAAAGTTTATTTAAAACTAATGGCATAGCTTTATCTATATTACTTCGTAAAGATTTACACCCTTTTACATTTATAACTTCATCATCGTTCTTTATCTCTCTTAATCTTTTGGCTAACATATCAACTAAATTATCAGGGATAAAAGCTTTATAAGTAGTACCCATCTTAAAGTCTTTTAGATTTACAACTTGTGTAGCTAAGTTTATATCTTTTTTTCGTATATTTACAATACTACTAACTCTACCACCAGTACACAAAGCAAGTTTAACAAACAATGTTAACTGTCTATCATCTT
>JAYEPD010000119.1:0-1938 GCA_034723675.1 Campylobacterota bacterium | reverse complement strand
TAATCCATCACAAATAGAAACAAAGTGGCAAACATATTGGAACGAAAATAATACGAATGAACCAAAAGCAGAAGATTGTGGTCTTGAAAAAAAATATATTTTAAGTATGTTTCCATACCCAAGTGGTCGTATCCATATGGGACATGTAAGAAACTACTGTTTAGGTGATGCTTTTGCTAGACATTTTAGAAAAAATAATTACAATGTACTTCATCCAATAGGGTGGGATAGTTTTGGAATGCCTGCTGAAAATGCAGCAATAAAACATAAGTCACACCCTAAAAAATGGACTTATGAAAATATTGATTATATGAGAAAAGAGCTGATGGGTTTAGGGCTTAGTTTTTCAAAAACAAGAGAGTTTGCAACTTCTGATGAACTTTATACAAGATGGGAGCAAGAGTTTATCATCAAGATGTATGAAGAGGGTCTTTTATATCAAAAAAGTTCAACAGTAAATTGGTGTGAACCATGTCATACTGTTTTAGCAAATGAACAAGTAGAAGAGGGATGTTGCTGGAGATGTGATACACCAGTTGAGCAAAAAGAGATGCCTGGGTATTATGTAGCTATCACATCATATGCTCAAACATTACTTGATGATTTAAAAGATTTAGAGGGAAAATGGCCATCTCAAGTTTTAACTATGCAAGAAAATTGGATAGGTAGAAGTAGTGGTTTGGAGTTTGATTTTAATTTAAGTGATGAAACAAAAAATAAACTTAATAATAAATTTGAAAAATACACAGTATTTACAACAAGACCAGATACAATTTATGGTATAACATATTCAGCACTTGCACCTGAACATGAGATAGTTACATATTTAATTGAAAATAATCTTTTAAATGATGAAAAAATTACTGCTATAAAAGATATGAAAAAAATAAGCGAACGAGATAGAGCAACAGAAGATAAAAAAGGTTTAGATTTAGAGATAACTGTTGTTCATCCATTGACAGGCGAACATATACCTGTATGGGTTGCTAACTTTGTTTTAGCATCTTATGGTGGAGGTGCTGTTATGGCAGTTCCAGCTCATGATCAAAGAGATTTTGAATTTGCTACAAAATATAAACTTGATATAAAAATAGTAATAGATACAAAAGATGGGATTATTAATCTTGAAGAAGCATTTACTGATTCAGGTATTTTAGTTGATAGTGATACGTTTACTGATATGAAAAATATAGATGCAAAAGATGCAATAATAGATCATTTTGAAAAGAATAATCTTGGAAATAGAAAAATAAATTATAAACTTAGAGATTGGGGAATTTCAAGACAAAGATATTGGGGTGCACCTATTCCATTTGTTCATTGTGAAGATTGTGGGATAGTTCCTGAGAAAACAGAAAATTTACCTATTGCTTTACCTGAAGATGTTGAGATTACAGGAGAAGGAAATCCTCTTGAAAACCATCCAACTTGGAAAAACACGAACTGTCCTAAATGTGGAAAAGCTGCCATAAGAGAAACTGATACACTTGATACATTTGTGCAGTCATCTTGGTACTTTTTAAGATATGCAACAAATCCTAATAAGTGGAATGAAGTTGGTATCGATAAAGCCAATACAGATTATTGGATGGATGTAGATCAATATGTTGGTGGAATAGAACATGCTATTTTACATCTTTTATATGCTAGGTTTTTTACAAAAGCATTAAATCAATTAGGTTATACTAACTCAAAAGAGCCTTTTAAAAATCTTCTAACTCAAGGGATGGTTTTAAAAGATGGTGCTAAGATGTCTAAATCAAAAGGAAATGTTGTAGACCCTGATGCTATTGTAAGTAAATATGGTGCAGATACTGCAAGATTGTTTATGATGTTTGCTGCACCTCCAACCAAAGAGTTGGAATGGAACGATAGTGCAGTTGAGGGTGCTTTTAGATTTATAAGAAAGTTTTATGAAAATAGTTGTAAGTGTGAGGG
>JAYEPD010000118.1:0-1944 GCA_034723675.1 Campylobacterota bacterium | reverse complement strand
AAGTCTACAAGATAATAATAATTGGGTATATGCTCACACAAGTGGTCACGCAGATTTACCTGCTTTACAAAAGTTTGCTTCATCACTTAAACCTAAAAAACTTATCCCTATTCATACTGAATTTAAAGATAAGTTTGCAGAACATTTTGATAATGTAATGATATTAGATGATAATGAAAGCTTTGATATAAATAAAAATGAATTATCAACTCATCAAGTTAATGAATTAAATAAAATCTTTCAAGATGATTTTTGTAAAGATGAAGAAGAAATTATTGAAGAGTGGATAGGGATTGATTTAGATGGTACATTAGCATACTATGATGATGTATGGAGAGGTATAGAACATATTGGAAAACCAATAAAGCCAATGATAGAGTTTGTAAAAGATTTAGTATCTCAAGATAAGAAAATCAAAATTTTTACAGCAAGAGCTAAAAACCAAGATACAATACCATATATTCACAAATGGCTAAAAGAGAATGACTTAGCAGAATTTGAAGTTACAAATGAAAAAGATTTTGGTATGATTATGCTTTATGATGATAGATGTATACAAGTTATAACAAATAGTGGTGAGGTCGTTAAAAAAGATAATGGAGAATAAAATGAAATTTAGCAGAACAAAAAATATAGAAAAATTATTAGAAAGTTTACAAAAAGAAGAGCTTTATTTAAAAGCCTTAAAGCAAGATATTCAAGATAAAAAAGTATTTATGGGATTAAGAGATAATTCAATAGATTTTTATTATGGTGGTTCTAAGATTTATAGTTATTCTAAAAATAATTTTTTAAGTCATAGGAAATTTTGTATCAATGCAGATATAAAAGATGAGTATATAAATCAAGATACTTTAAACTCAATAAATATTATTACTTGTCCAATTCAAAATTATAAATTAATAAAAGATAATGCAAAAAAATATGCTGGAATAGAAGACCAAGGAATATCAAATCTATTTAATCAAGATTACTTTTCTAAAAAAGACATATTTTTATTAGATATAGAAATAGCTTTTTATGATAAAGATAGTAAAGATAGAGTAGATATATTACTATATGATAATAAGGATCAGATATTGAAATTTATTGAAGCGAAAGACTTCACAAATAAAGAACTTTGGGCAGAAAAAAATACACAACCGAAAGTAGTAGAACAAATTAAAAGATATAATGATAGATTATTAGATAGTGACTACTGCAATAATATACTTAATGAATATAAAAAATATATAACTATATTAAATAACTTTTTTGAATTAGAGATTAATGAACCAAAAGAAATTATAAAAAAAACTTCTTTATATATGTTTGGATTTGATGAAAATCAAAAAATTAAAATTAGTAAATTATTAAAAGATGATAATAGTTTAAAAAATATTAACTATTATTTTAATGGTAATGCAAAAAAAACTAATGTAGAAATATTATTCAATAAGTCATAAATATATGAAAACAAAATTTAACTACAACTCAAAACAAAAAAAACAATTATCAAAATTAGCCCTAAAAGGGCTAAAAGATAAAATTGATTTATTACCAGATGTAAGTTCAATGTATGAAAAGAAATTAGATAAAAAAAGAAAATTACAAAAGTATATAAATATTTTACATGAAGAGATAGATATATTAAAAACTATTAAATTTGATGGTTATTTAATTATGTTATCTGATATTGTAAATTATGCAAAACAATCAAATATATCTATAACTTGTTATGGTGGTATTCAAAATAGTTTAATCTCTTACTTGTTGGATATTGTTGATAACTATACTTTAAAAAGTAAAAAAGAGTTTATAAATTTTATACCATTTGAAAAAAAACCAACTTTGAATGTCGTTGCTGATTTTTCAAGATATTATGAAATCATATCTTTTATTGAATATAAATATTCAAAACAAATCAATAAAATCAAAAACAAAACTATTAAATTCAATGACTAT
>JAYEPD010000117.1:16886-31932 GCA_034723675.1 Campylobacterota bacterium | reverse complement strand
CTAAAATTATCATCTATTCACACCTTTTCACAAGATATTATATTTTTATTCACATCTATTTTTAATTAATTGAGATATTTTTTACTTTTTATTTTTATTTTTTTACTTTTTTTAGATATAATAATATAAACATAGAAAAAATTTAGGAATTTCATTTGACTACAAAAGATATATTACTTGCTATAGAACCAGAAGTCTCTTCAAATGATTTTGATAGATACTTAAAACAACTTGTATATAAAAAAACAAGTTCTAGTGATGAGTTAGCAGTTTTCGAAGTTCCTAATAAATTTTTAGCTAAATATATAAAAACAAAATTCAAAATAATTTTACAAGAATTTTTTGAAAAACTCTCAAATATAAAACCATCGATTGAGATAAAAATTGCTGGTCAAAGAAGAAGAAATAAACAAGAAATATTAAATGAATCATCATCAAATAATTCTTCTGAAAGTACAATACTAAATCAATCTTATACTTTTGATTCCTTTGTTATTGGAAATTCTAATAAAATGGCATATACAGCATCTAAAGCAGTTGCTGCTAAACCAGGAATTCAATACAATCCACTTTTTATATATGGTGGTACAGGTCTTGGAAAAACACATCTACTTCAAGCTATTGGAAATGATGCAATTGAAAAAGATAAAAATGTAATATATGTTACAGTTGAACAATTTATGAATGATTTTTTATTTAGTATGAAAAATAAAAATACTGAACACTTTAAATCAAAATACAGAAAATGTGATCTTTTACTCATAGATGATGTTCAATTTTTAAGTGGTAAAGAGACAACACAAGAGGAGTTTTTTCATACATTCGTAGAACTTCACAATGCAAAAAAACAGATAGTTTTAACATCTGATAAACTACCATCTCAAATAGCAGGTTTAGAAGAAAGGTTGAAAAGTAGATTTGAACATGGTTTAAAATCACATATTCAGTTACCAGAACTTGAAACTAAAATAGCAATTATAGAGAAAAAAAGTGAACTAAATGGTATAAATTTAACTAAAGATATTGTAAACTTTATAGCAACCAATCTTGGTAACTCTGTAAGAGAGATAGAAGGTGTACTTATTCAAATAAATGCAAATGCTAATCTATTAGGTACAGATATCAATATAGAGTTGGTTCAAAGAGTTTTAAAAGAACAAATAAAAGAGACAAAAGAGAATATAAAGTTACCTGATATTATAAATATTGTTGCAAATGAATTAAATATAAAACCAAGTGACTTAAAATCAACAAAAAGAACAAAAAATGTTGTTGATGGTAGAAGAACTGTAATATATCTAGCAAGAGAACTTACTCATAACTCTATGCCTGATATTGCAAAGTTTTTAGGTATGAAAGATCACTCTAGTGTATCAAAAAATATATCTAAAGCAAATGAGTTAATAGAAACAGATGAAAATTTTAAATTATCATTAGAAAATTTAAAAAACAAAATTATAAATAAGGATTATTAGTAGTATATAAAAAATTGTATGTGAATAGATGTGAATAAATATTAGAGTTTTAAAACATTGTTTTTGCTTTAAATAGACACTTTTTAGATTATTTTCATCTATTCACATAACCTACTACTATTACTATTTAATTTATAAATATATAAAAGGGAAAAAATGAAATTTACTATATCAAAAAATATAATTGAAAATATAATATCTTCAATGCAACCATTTTTAAATAAGAAAGATTCAAGTTCAATAACATCACATATATATCTAGAAATATTAAATGCAAATTTAATTATAAAATCTACTGATTATGAGATGGGATGTGAAGCAAATGTTTCAGAGATAAAAGATATCATTGATGGTAAAGGTACTGTTAATGGTAGCAATTTATTAAATATTATAAGAAGATTAAAAGATGATGATATAGTTTTTGAAATATCAGAAAACAATTTAAATATAAAACAAAAAAGATCAAGTTTTAAACTTCCAATGTATGATGCAAATGAATATCCCTCTTTTCCACTATTAGATAATCTAAAAAATCTTGATATAAATACAATTAATCTTATAAATAGTATTAAGAAAATAACACCTGCAATAGATAACAATAATCCAAAATTTGAACTTAATGGTGCATTAATAGATATAAAATCTCAAAAAATTAATTTTGTTGCTACAGATACAAGAAGATTAGCAATCGCTAATTTAGAAAATATCTCAAATGAAGAATCACAAGTTATTATTCCTAAAAAAGCAATTATAGAGATACAAAAACTATTTTTTGATGATGCAAATATTAAATATGATGATACAAATTTGGTTGTATCAAATAATAATTATACATTTTTTACAAAACTTATAAATGGTAAGTTTCCTGACTATGAAAGAATAATACCAAAAAATTTAAAACACAATTTTTCTATAAGTAAATCTAATTTAATAGAATCTATTAAATTGGTAACTTCAATAGAATCAAAAATAAAAATAACTTTTGATCCAACAAGTATAATATTTGAATCTTTAGATGATGATAGCGAATCACAAACTCAAATTGATGTTGATTTAAATATAGATGAAAATTTTTATATCGCTGTTAATAGTAAATACATATTAGATTTTTTAAGTAGTACAAATAGTGAAAATATAACAGTCGGATTTAATGAATCAAATTTACCATTTTATTTAGAAGATGGAAATTTCATAACTATTGTAATGCCAATAGTTTTAGATAAATAAGGAAATATTTAATGAGTATAGATAGAAATACAGACATAGTAGATGAGATAGAAGAAGTTAAAGAGGATAATTACGGTGCTAGTAATATTAAAGTTCTTAAAGGACTAGAAGCTGTAAGAAAAAGACCAGGTATGTATATAGGTGATACCAATGAAAATGGTTTACATCATATGGTATACGAAGTAGTTGATAACTCTATAGATGAAGCTATGGCAGGTTTTTGTGATACTATTAAAGTAACTATAACAAAAGATGATTCTATTATAGTATCTGATAATGCAAGAGGGATACCTACGGATATTCACCCTGGTGAAAATATAAGTGCAGCTACTGTTGCTCTTACTGTTTTACATGCTGGTGGTAAGTTTGATAAAGATACATATCAAGTATCTGGTGGATTACATGGTGTTGGTGTATCTGTTGTAAATGCATTATCATCAAATCTTAAAATGACAATTAATAGAGGTGGTGAAATTCACTATCAAGAGTTTCATGAGGGTAAATATGATAAACCTTTAGAGGTGATAGGAACAACTAAAAAAACTGGAACAACAATTGAATTTAAACCAGATGATACTATATTTGAAGTAACAAAATATTCATTTGAAATATTATCTAAAAGGTTTAGAGAAGTTGCATATTTAAACCCTTTTATATCTATTGAACTAACAGATTTAAGAGATGGTAAAAAAGAGATTTATCATTTTGAAGGTGGTATTAAACAATTTGTTGAAGATACAAATAAATCAAAAGCGATAACAGATGCTATATCTTTTAGTGCAAAAGATGATGGTGTTGAAGTTGATATTGCTTTAATTTATAATGATACCTATACAGGAAATACAAAATCTTTTGTAAATAATATACATACAGTTGATGGTGGTACACATGAAGCTGGTTTTAGAGATGGTTTAACAAGAGCTATAAGAAACTACTTAAAAGCAAATGCAAATTCTAAAGATAGAGATGCGAAACTTGATGGTAATGATACAAGAGAAGGTTTAGTAGCTGTTGTAAGTGTAAGGGTACCAGAACCTCAGTTTGAAGGACAAACTAAAGGTAAACTTGGAAGTTCTTATGTAAAACCAATATGTCAAAAACTTACTTTTGAGATGTTAAGTAAGTATCTTGAAGAGAATCCTGTACAAGCTAAACTTGTAATGGAAAAATCATTAATGGCAGCAAGAGGACGAGAAGCTGCTAAAAAAGCAAGAGAATTAACTAGAAAAACAGATAATATGTCTGTAGGAACACTTCCAGGAAAATTAGCAAATTGTCAAACAAAAGATCCAGAAATTGCAGAGTTATATCTAGTGGAAGGGGACTCAGCAGGTGGTTCTGCTAAACAAGGTAGAGATAGAGTTTATCAAGCAATTTTACCACTTAAAGGTAAAATTTTAAATGTAGAAAAAGCAAGACTTGATAAGATTTTAAAATCTGAAGAGATTAAAAATATGATTACTGCTATGGGTTGTGGTATTGGTGAAGATTTTAATGAAGAGAAAATAAGGTATCATAAAGTTATTATTATGACGGATGCAGATGTAGATGGTAGCCACATTCAAACATTACTTTTGACATTCTTTTTTAGATTTTTAAGACCAATTATTGATAAAGGTTACCTATATATAGCTCAACCACCACTTTATCTATATAGAAAAGGTAAAAATGAGACATATTTAAAAGACAATAATGCTCTTAGTAACTTTTTAATTGAAAATGGTTTAGGAAATTTTGAATTTACAGGGATGGGATATAATGACTTACTGGATATGTTTAAAATTGTTTCAGCTTATAGATCAATGTTAGAAAATCTTGAAAAAAGATACTCTTTAGTTGAAGTGATTAAATATATTATAGAAAATGATAAATTAGTAGGTTTATCAAACAATGATCTATTTTTAGAAGTTGAAAAATTCTTGAGTTCTAATGGTTACAATATATTAAGTAAGAATATAAGTGATGAATCTATACATCTTTTTGTTCAAACAAATGAAGGTTTGGAAGAGCTTATAATAGATGATGAACTGTTTGCATCACCATATTTTGGAGAGGCTACATATCTATTTAAGAAAATTGGTGAAAGGGATCTATCTTTTTTTGAGGGAAGAGATATAATAGAAGTTTTAGAAGAGATAGAGTCTAGTGCTAAAAAAGGTGCTTATATTCAAAGATATAAAGGTTTAGGTGAGATGAATCCTGAACAACTTTGGGAAACAACTATGATACCTGAAAATAGAAGACTTTTAAAAGTTACTGTTGATGATGCTCAAATTGCAAGTGAAACATTTACGCTTTTTATGGGTGATGAAGTTGAACCTAGAAGAAAGTATATAGAAGATCACGCAAAAGATGTTGAACACTTGGACGTTTAAAAGTTTAATACTTTTTTTAGTATTCTTTTTAAATATTGGATATGCTTTTGATATGGAGAGAAGGAAAGACCAATTTTCTTATACTCCTGGGTACTTTTTAGCTCCTGTACCCTACTCTATTCCTGGTATTGGATCGGGACTTTTTCTTTTTGGATTAGCAACAAATATTAACGATACACAAACAGATTTATTAGCCAATATAATAACAGGAGATGTAGATGCACATATTCTAGCTATAAGTGATTATTATATAGTAGATGAACACTTAAGAGCAGAATTACTACATGGAAGTTTTGATAAAGCATCTTTTCAAAGCTATTCTACAAGAGGAATGGATAGCGATGGTGAAAATTATGTAAATATTGCTATAGATAAGATGTCATTTACAGGTGCTAAACTAACTGCCTCTTTTTATGAAAAAATGTTAGAATTTTACTATATGGGATATGGAACAAAGTTTGCTATTGATAAAATAAATGATAAAGATGGAAATCTAATCTTAGATGCATCAGGAACAAATACTCAAAAACTAGAAACTCATGTTGGTGGTTTTATGGTTGACTATACTGATGATAGACTAGATCCTAGAAAAGGTATAAGATTTGATTCAAGTATAGACTACTCTACAAGTGATAGTGATGAGGGTATCAATTATTTTGTAACAAATTATAACCTTACTGGCTATATACCAATAGGTATTCAAAGTACTGTTGTACTTAATTATTTTAGAAGTGATGCAAATGTGATAGATAAAGGGGAAACAGATTTCAATATAGTTGAAGATAACTTAGGAGTTGATTGTTCTTCAACTTTGTTGGATATTGAAGGAAAAATTAATTGTCAAAATTTAGTAAATAATCAAATCCTAGCAAATAAAAATGGTACCTCTACATCTTTAGGAGGTAGAAGTAGATTAAGGTCATATGGAGAAAGTAGATTTAGTGGAGCTCATACAGAGTTTTATGGCTCAGAATTTAGATGGAATATAGTAGATGATAGTAAACCTTTTGATATATATTTTATGAAAGGGGAAGTGTCGCTGAAACTATTCAAGATTTAGGAAAAGATGAAAAAGAGAGTTATGGTCTTGGTATCCGTATGGTTGCTGGTTCAGGAATAGTATATAGACTTGATACAGCACATGGTGATGAAGGATTTGAAGTAACCATGTTTATCAACTATCCATGGGAGATATTTTAATCTCCAATAGCTTCTTTATTTAATGACGCCATCTAAGATGGAAAGTCAATATTTACTCTTTTTGGTTCTTCATTTATCATTCTTATTTTTAATGTATCAGAATATTCTAATATTAGGTGTTCTATAGGTTATAATGCTGTATAATTTTTAGAATTAAGTTGACCTAAGACTAATATTTGTTATAGGTGGTTAACCAACATCTTCAAATCTTAGACAAAGTATATCTACTATTTTCTTTTGAGTAATATAATTATCAATTGAAGTTAATTTTTTAATTAATCTACTCTTTGAGATAGTTCTAATTTGCTGACAAAGTAAAATTGATGGCTTTTCAAGTTCATCTTGTAATAATAATTCATTTGGATATATCTTTCTTCCATCTTTTAATGATGTTATTGGGATGATTGTAACTACATCAAGTAAGTTTTCATAATTATTTGAAATAATAAAAACTGGTCTTTTCCCAAATTGCTCTTTGCCAACTGTCGGATTTAAGTCAGCTAAATATACATCATATTGATTCATTTGATATTCTTAAAACTAGCAGATGCGGTATCATCTTCAGATGATAAGTTTCCTTGAAAATCTGAGTATTGGAATTCATTTTCAATACTCTTCATATCTTGAATATATAACTCATCTTTTGAAGCTTCAATCATAGCTAATTTATATTGCTCTTTCTTTTGTTTTTCTATCAAAAGCTGTAAAGCATTTGATACTAATTCTGAAAATGATTGATATTGATTTATAATATGATTTAGTTCTAAATTATGAAACAAATCATCTCTTATTGCTACTGTTTTTCTTACCATAATTAAACTCCTTAATATTAGTAATATTTAATTCATACTTTTATCATACCATAACTACATAAGAGTTTGTTTAAATTTAAGATTTAGAAATATTGACCTATAGCGACCGAATTAAAAAACATGGTACCCTTTTGAATAGTTGCTTTTACTTCAAAGTTTGATTTAAAATTGTAGCTCTAAACTACTTAAAAGCCCGTGGGTACCTTGTTTCTTTCTATGTTTTGTTATCTTTTTAACATTCAATCTCAACTAAAATTCCAATACAATTATTATCAATTTCTTTATTGTATAAGTCATCATACATTTTGTCAGAACATATAAAAAGTTTATTAACATCAAATGACTCTTTTAATGAAAGTCCAACTGTTTGTGTATATCCATCTTTATGCCTTGCTAAAATAAAGCAATCAAACTTTTTTTGATAGCTCTCTAAATTATCAAATGATTGTTTAGGTACAAAAATATCATTATATATAAATTCACAAAAAATGTTTTGTGCATATGTCCATTGCATAGCATTCATTTCTGATTTTGTACGAGGATTAGCATTATATTGAATTTTTTTTTGTTTTAATTGTTTCATTAACTTTTTATTAAAGACAAGTTTATAATAAATATTACCGTTAATATCATATTCCTTTTTTTCATCAGATGATTTTGTCATAATATTTCTTAATATTTTTAAAACTTCTTCTTTGTCATCATTTTTTAAATCATCTTGTTGATTTAAATGTAAAATTTCTGATGAAATATCCCAAACTTTTTTAATTTTATTTTGTTCTTCATCTGAAATTCCAAATGATTTTTTTAATCTATTAATATTTGTACCAATATTTTTTCTATCCTGTGGAATATCAAATATATTTCTTATAGCATATTCAATTGATGTTCTGATGGTCATAGCATCACTCATAACTTGTTCATTTATTTGCATTTCTTCTCCATATTTTAAGATAACTATTTATTATTTATACATTTTATATAAAAGAGCCTTAATTTATTCGATATTTTAATATTTTAAATATATGATTTAGAAAGTGTTATAAAACCTTTATTTAAAGTATTTCTATGAAAAAGATTGAAATCTGAGGTTTTTTTAATGATGTTTTAAATTTCTGATACGATTTTAGATAGATAAAAATGATAAATTAGTATGGTTATTCCTTAATAGTTTAGCAATGTGTATGATATTTGACCATATAAGTAATAGTTTAGCAATATGCTAAATATATCAGGAGTATTAAATTGGTAAAAAATTACTAGAATTTGTACCTAATAAGATAAGATTTAAACATTATAGTTATAGAACTGAGCAAGATACAGCACATGGAGATGAAGGTTACGATGTAACCATATTTATCAACTATCCATGGGAGATATTTTAATCTCCAATAGATAGGATAGATAGAGAGTTATTAGTTACTAGCTTCTTTCATAGTTTCAGCAATCATAAATGCTAACTCTAAAGATTGATCAGCATTTAATCTTGGATCACATTGAGTATGGTATCTACTTGTCAAATCTTCTGTTGTTATATTACAACTTTCACTTCCTGTACACTCTGTAACATCTTGACCTGTCATCTCTAAGTGGATACCACCTGCAACACTACCTTGAGCTTTATGTATTTGGAAAAACTGTTTTACTTCACTTAAGATATTAGAAAAATCTCTTGTTTTGTATCCATTTGATGTTTTTTCAACATTTCCATGCATTGGATCACATGACCATACAACATTTTTACCTTCAGCTTCAACGCGTGCTAATAATTTTGGATATATATCAGCTACTTTAGAAGCACCCATTCTAACTATAAGGTTTAATCTACCCTCTTCATTTTCAGGATTAAGAGTGTCTATAAGTTTTATAAGCTCATCCTCTTGCATAGAAGGTCCAACTTTACAACCTATAGGATTTTTTATACCTCTAAAGTACTCTATATGAGCTTCATCTAATCCTCTTGTTCTATCACCTATCCATAACATATGAGCAGAACAATCATAATAATCGCCTGTTAAGCTATCTTTTCTAGTAAGTGCTTCTTCATAGTTAAGTAGAAGAGCTTCGTGTGATGTAAATAAAGTTGTTTGGCTAAGTGTTGGTGTATTTTTAGAGTTAATCCCACAAGCTTCCATAAACTTTAAACTATCACTTATTTTTGATGCTAAATCTTCATATTTTTCACCTAAAGTATGATCTTTCATATAGTTTAAATTCCAACTATGTACTTTATTTAAATCAGCCATTCCACCTCTTGCAAATGCTCTTAAGAGGTTAAGTGTTGCCGCACTTTGGTTATAAGCTTTTAAAAGTTTTTTTGGATTTGGAGTACGAGATTTCATATCAGTTGCAATATCGTTTACAATATCACCTCTATAACTTGGATATTCTATTCCATCTATAGTTTCAAAATCACTTGAACGAGGTTTTGCAAATTGACCTGCAATTCTTCCAACTTTAACAACAGGTTTTCCACCACTAAAAGTCATTACTACAGCCATCTGCATCATCACTTGAAATAGTGATTTTATATTGTTTGCGTCAAATGCTTTAAAACTTTCAGCACAATCTCCACCTTGGAGTAAAAAGGCATCTCCTTTTGATACATCTGCTAGTTGTGATTTTAAGTTTCTTGCTTCTTGTGCAAAAATTAAAGGTGGATAAGATGATAACTCTTTCTCCACCTTTTTTACTTTTTTCATATCTTCATATATTGGTTGTTGTTTGATTGGAAAATTTCTCCAACTATCTGGTGTCCATATATTGCTCATATTATTTACCTTATTATAATTTTACTTTTTCTAACAATTCTTGAAATGATACCTTAAATGCACTCAATCCATCTTTAAGTAGCTTATTTGATGTTTTATCAATATCTATATGATTTAACTTTAACTCTAAAAAGTATTTATCACAAGCTTGTTCATCTAAGATATTACTTTGTTTTTTACTTCCATTTTTAGTCCAATGCTCAATAGTAGCTAATGGTGCAGTATTTACACTATTTGGGAATATTAAATTATCTACATAATAACTAGGATCTAATTTATCACCTTTTACACCAGTACTTGCAAAAAGTGTTCTTATGTTGGCATTTTGAAATTTTTCTATCTCATGATAACATTTAGTTGCATTAATGATACCAACTTTAGAAGTGTCTAAATTTTTAGATTTTAATATATCATCTAACTCTCTATCAAATCTACTTACAAATATTGAGATTACAGCTTTTGTATCTTTTCCACTTTTTTGTATCCCTTTTGATAAAGCTTCAGCACATTTTTTAGCTTGATTTGGTGAAAATATCAAAGTTGCATTAACATTTATACCTATTGATGTTAAGTGCTCCATAGCTCCATAACCAGCATCTGTAGCAGGTATTTTAATCATCAAGTTATCATAACCTACTTGACTATGTAATCTTGCTCCCTCTTCAATAGTACCCATCATATCATCACACAATGTTGGATCTACTTCAAGTGAGATGAAACCATCATTTGCATCATTATCATATAATGGTTTTAGTAATTGAGCTGCTCTTTTTATATCAGTTGTTGCTAACTCTTCATATATTTTTTTATTCTCATTTGCTTGAAGCATATTTATTTGTTGAGAATATGCAGTTGAATTTGTTATTGATTGTTGAAATATAGCAGGATTACTAGTAGCACCTTGTATAGTTTCCTCTTCAATTATTTTTTGAAAATTATTTTCCAAAAAATCTCTCTCTATAAAATCACACCAAACCGAATAGTTTATCTCTTTTTTTAAATTCATATTATCTCTTTTTTATTTTTTGACAATCTAGGTCTTTTTCAACATTTCTTCTGAAATCTTTTAGAATAAAACCATTACACTCTTCATCTTTTATGTTATCAATAAATCTTACGGTATATTTGTAACCTTTTACATTTATATCTTCTCTTAAGAACTCTTGCACCCCATAAACTTTAACATCACTTACTTTTTCGTATCCTAATTGATTTAATATTTTGGTTGCTTTTTGTGACTTGCCATATGTTACAAGTAATAACCAAATAATTCCCAGAACTATTAAAGCAGCAATAAAATATATTGTTTTTCTTGGCAACTTTCTAACTTCTGTTTCCATAATTTTCCTTGTAATTTCTTTAAAATTTAGGGATTATAGCTAAAATATGGTAAAATCATCTTTATGAAAAATGTGTTATTAATATTAGATGGAAAAATTGGAAAATATTTGATTAAAAGAATGATTGATTTAAACAATAATTTAAATCAATATGATATTGTTTATACTGACGATTCTATATTGCAAAAAAATATCCCTTCGAATTTTACTTTTTACAAATTCGATCCTACAAGTTATACAAAGTTATCTTTTGTATTAAATAAAGTTCTATACCAAGATGCCTTAATAGCCTTGAATACAAAAGAGGATACTATTGCTGTTGTTGATAATATTAGAATTAAATATAAAGATTTAAATTTTACTATTTTTGATAAATGGGAGTTAGATTTAAACGATAAAAATGTTAAATACTATAGAAGTAATGATATTTTGTCAAATGGTTTAGTTGAACAGCTACCAAATATACCTGTTTTTGCTCAAAATATTGGTAATAGACAGGGTGAAATAATGGAGATAAAAGTTCCATTTGGTAGTAACTATGCATATAGGTATATAGGAAGTATTGGTCAAAAAGATTGGAAAATAGTTGCATTGTATAGAAATCAACAATTGATGACAGTAAAACCATCTTTGGTGATTAAACCAAATGATGTTATTGTAACCATAGGTAAACCAGATGTTTTAATACAAGTTTATAGTGCAATTACAAAATCAAACAATCAATTTCCAATGCCCTTTGGTAATAATATATATATCTATATTGATCTTTTTGTACAAAATGAAACTGAAGTGTTAAATGCAATAGAAGATGCAAAGATTTTACATCAAAGAATGAAAAATAAGTTATTGATTATTAAAATTACTAGACCAACTACAGTTGATATTTTAAATAAAATAAAATTTATTACTAATAAATTACCAAATTTAGTTATAGATATGGATTATCATAATATTGGTATACATAATATTTTAAAAGAAGATAAAATAAAATTTGATATAGGGATGATAGTACTTACAAAATCTATTTTTAAATATAAAGAAGCAATAAAAAATATTATATCTTTAAAACTTCCAATTTTTAAAGTTGGTGATGAAAATATATCTTCATTAAAAAGTTTGGGTGTATTGTTAAATAACAATAAACTTTATGAACAAATCTCTCCTATACTTTTTGATATATCTTTACAATTAAAAATTACATTAAAAGTTCTAAACATAGATCCAATGGGAGATAATAAGCGAGTTGATTTAATATCCCATTTAAATAATTTATCAAAAATATTTGGTCAAAATATTGTTATAATTGATGAAGATTCAAATCCTATTAAAAGATTAGAAAAAGAACATAATCTTCTTCAAATATTACCACTAAAAGAGAAAATGTTTGAAAAAAGATCAATTAAGTTTTTATCAACAGATAGTGATCTTTTGTCATTTGATTTAAATAAATTTAATCAAATTTTAATACCAGTAATCGATGATATAAGTTAGATTAGGTTTTAAATTATAAGTTTATAATTTTTTAACTCTTTAAAATTAATCATTGCGTTCATAAGAGCTATCTTTTTACAATTAAGAAGCTCACTGAGAGTTATATTTTTCTCTTTTAAAAATCCTGTAGCTAAGAGTCTTTTTTTAGTGGTACCTTCTAAAAGTGGATACTTTGGTGTCCACCAAGTATCATTTTGATATATAGCTATGTTAGCTATACTTGTATCAGTTACAAATCCATTTTTTATGATAATTATATCATCAGCGTTATCTTTTTTATCATATAAATTATTTATATGGTTTCTATTTGTATATTTATATTTATATGAGATATTATCATCATAAATTATCTTTAGAGAACTTATATCTTTTGGTGTGTATAAATCATATTTGATATCTGATATTCCATTCTTAGTATAGGTAACCTTGCATTTATAAAGCTTATCATCTATTGGATATATATATTCATCTAAATTTATATTTAAACCAATAGTATTTGCAACTCTTTTTTTATGAAAATCAATATTATAAATTTCATAATCGTTACATTTTATAGTCTCAAAATAAGATATTTCATTATTCATGGTATATACACTTTATCTAACATCTCTTGATATTCATCATCTAAAATACTATCAGATGTTATACCCCCACCACTTTTATAATAGAATTTATTATTTTCTTTCTCAATAAATCTTATCATTACACCGCTATCTAAAGTTTCTCCATCAAAAACACCAAATACTCCTGTAAAATATCCTCTTTTGTAATCTTCAATTTTATCTATAAGTTCAATAGTTTTCTTTTTTGGAGTCCCTGTTATGCTACCAGCTGGTAAAAGAGATACTATTATATTACCGATGTTATTTTGCCAATTTTTAGTTAACTCTCCAGAAATTTTTGAACTAACTTGTATCAATTTTTTTTCACCTGCACTTATAGTTTCACAGTATCTAAAATTTTCAACTTTAACCTTATTTGATATTATTGATAAATCATTTCTTAAAAGATCAACTACCATTGTATGTTCTGCTAACTCTTTTTTATTTTTAAGAATTTTTTCTTTTGCATTTGGAATATTTGCATCTATTGTACCCTTCATAGGATAAGTAAATATCTTATTATTTTCTATATTACAAAATCTTTCAGGTGAAAAACATACAAATTTATCTTTGTATAAAAGTTTATATTTTGCATGGGATTTATTATATATATCTTTTAGTGATAACTCTGTTTTTAAAGTTGTTTTGGAGGTAAGATTTAGTAAATATGTATTCCCATTTGATATATTTTCTTGTACTTTATCAAACATTTTTTTATAAACATCTTTTGTTATTGGTTGTTTTTTTAGTTGTAAATTATTGTGTACTGATGTTTGTTTATTTATAGTAAATTGAATATTATTAGGTAAATTGCTTAATGGAAATATCTCATAATTTTTAAGTTCATAATCAACTATAAAAAGAAAGGGTTCTTTTTTAGAACCATAATTATTAAGTTTATATATTAAATCTTTGTTACACATCTATTGTTTTTTTTAATTCATTTAAAACTAAATTTAATTTTTCAGATAAAATAGGTAATAAATTTAAATTTTTAGTATCATTCAACTCTTTAGATACTTTATGTAAATCCATTGCTCCAATATTTTCACTAAGTCCTTTTAAAGAATGTATAGTAATATTAAAATTTTCATCCAATTCCTGAAAATCAATATCTTTATAGTCATTATAAAAATCACTGAGTATTTTAAGATATAGTTTTTCATTATTTGCCATATGAAAAAGCCCTATACTTGTATCAATATGTACTAATTCTAGTATTTTATCTATTTTTATAGGTTTAATCTCTTCATCCTCTTTAGCTGTTTTTTTTGGTATATATTTAAGTAACAATTCAAAAAGTTTATTTACATCGATTGGTTTATTTATATGTTCATTCATACCTATAACTTTAGTTTTTTCTATATCTTCTCTCATCGCATTTGCACTAACAGCTATAATAGGTATAGTTTTGTTATCTTCTCTTATAATTTTAGTTGCTTGGTAACCATCCATAATAGGCATCTGTATATCCATCAAAATAAGTTCATAGTTATTTTTATTATATAAGTCAATTGCTTCTTTTCCATCCGATGCTGTTGTTATATCTATCCCACTATTTTCTAAAAGTCCTATGATTATCTCTTTATTTATCTCATTATCATCCACTAATAAAATTTTTGAGTCATTAAGTGTATTAATATCTTCTATTGTGTGCTTGTAAGTTGTGGAAGTTTTTATTTTATCTTTTGCTTTTTCTAATTTTAATTTGATGATAAATGTAGAACCTTTCCCTTTAGTGCTTTTTACTTTA
>JAYEPD010000117.1:15417-16786 GCA_034723675.1 Campylobacterota bacterium | reverse complement strand
ATTAAGTGTATTAATATCTTCTATTGTGTGCTTGTAAGTTGTGGAAGTTTTTATTTTATCTTTTGCTTTTTCTAATTTTAATTTGATGATAAATGTAGAACCTTTCCCTTTAGTGCTTTTTACTTTAATCTCTCCATTCATTAGTTCGATTAATTGTTTAGATATGGATAAACCAAGTCCTGTACCACCATATTTTCGTGTTGTACTTATATCCCCTTGATTAAATGACTCAAAGAGATTATTTTGCTCCTCTTTATCAATCCCAATACCTGTATCAATAATTTTAAATTCAAACATATCATTTTCACTAGATATAACTACTTTGACAGAACCATTATTTGTAAATTTAATAGCATTATTAATAAGATTGATTAAAATTTGAGATAATCGTAAGGGATCACCAAAAAGTTTTTTATTTAGGTTGTTTTCATAAATTATATCAAATAATATATTTTTCTCTTTTATTTTAAAATCAATTAGGTCAGTTATGTTAGAAATTAGTTCCTCTAAATTAAAATCAATTTTTTCTATTTTTAATTTTCCAGCTTCTATTTTACTGAAATCCAATATATCATTGATAATATTTAACAGATTATTTGTTGATGTATCAATTGTTTTTAAATAATTAAATTGTTTACTATTTAATTGTGTTTTTTGTAAAAGGTGTATCATACCTATTATTCCATTTAAAGGAGTTCTTATCTCATGCGACATATTTGCCAAAAAACTACTTTTTGTTTGAGTTGCTTCTTCTGCTTGTTTTGTAGCAATTAAAAGTTGTTTTTCATTCTCTTTTAATTTAGTTAAATCAATAAGTGATGTAACTCTTGTAGGAATCCCTTTTATATTTTTATCATAATCTTTAATCAATGCTGGAAAAATTGACCCATCACTTTGTAGAACATCTATCTCATATGGTTCAGCAGTTTTTTTTGATAATTTTTCTTTTGCTAATTCTATATGGTAAGATGGGATAAATTCTAATATATTTTTACCGAGTAATTTATTTTTGCTAGTATTAAAAAGTTTTATACCTGCTTCATTTATATCTACACATATATTATTTTGAAATAGTGCTATTGCTTCAATTGTATTATTAAATAAATACTCAAAATCATTCAACGATTCTTCAAGCTCTTTCTTTACTATATTTAATTTTCTGTACCAAAATATACCAATAAAAATAATTATAATTGCTATTAATAACACTTTCCATGCTAAACTATAATCTATACTTTTTTCATAATTCTTTTCAATTGTTGTTAGATTTAATGTTGTTTTATTTGATTTTACTTTATAAGGGTTAGTGTCATTATAGATTTTATTTTGTAAATTTGACAGTTGGTCTTTTGGTATAATATTATATATT
>JAYEPD010000117.1:0-15317 GCA_034723675.1 Campylobacterota bacterium | reverse complement strand
ATAATTCTTTTCAATTGTTGTTAGATTTAATGTTGTTTTATTTGATTTTACTTTATAAGGGTTAGTGTCATTATAGATTTTATTTTGTAAATTTGACAGTTGGTCTTTTGGTATAATATTATATATTTTATTTATAATTGACTCTAAATGTGGGTACTGTTTTTTTACACCAATTGAAGCTGCACTATATTTGTCATATATAGTTTTTATAACTTTTAAATTGTATTTTTCAAGTAAATTTACATCTTTTTTATAAGTTATAAAAGCATCAATATTTTTATTTGTAACTATCTCTTCATACATCATATTGTCAGATTTAATCGGTACTATTTTAATATCTTTTGAGATATCTTTTATTATATTATCTGTAATTGATTTTTCTTTAGATAGAACTGAGCTGTTTTTTAAATCTTTTAAATCTTTTAAATTTTTTATTGTATTATTGTTTTTTCTAACTACTAAGTAACTAGGTTCTACAATATATGCTTTGGTGTATAGAAAGTATTTCTCTTCTCTCTCTTTATTCCATGCAAGGTTCATAATTCCATGCAAGAGATCATTGTTGCTTATAACTTCACCATAACCCTCTTTCCAAGAGTCATACCTAATAGGAACAATATTTATATCACCATATCTATTTAAAAGTTTTATATAATCTGTATGTATTGTATTTCCATCGCCATCATGGTTCCAATAGTTCATAACTGCAATTTTTACCATCGGATTATTTTTAATCCAAATTTTTTCATCTTCAGTAAACACAGGTGTATTAGCAAATAGTATACTAGTTTGTAAGAGTAAATATATTAAAAGTCTCATCTGCATCCTTAATTAAATAGCTTGATTATAACAATTTCATCTTAAAATTTTCCAATATTTTACTAGAAGTTATGATATGTTACAATATGGTTAATAAAATTTAATAAAATGGGAAAACAGATGAGTAAATCAATTTTTAGAGAATATGATATTAGAGGAATTTATAATTCAGAATTAAACGAAAAAACAGTTAAAAGAATAGGTTATTTTTTTGCTCTTGAGGTGATAAAAAAAATACCTACTGCTAAATATATATCTGTAGGGTATGATGCAAGAACTCATTCCCCTATTTTAAAAGAGTGGCTAACCTCAGGTATAAAAAAAGCAAATCTTGAAGTTCTTGATATGGGTTTGGTTGCTACTCCTGTTAACTATTTTTCAAATTATATTAGTAATGAAGGAAAAAAAGTATCTGCTTCTATTATGATTACAGGTTCTCATAACCCTCCCCAGTACAATGGTTTTAAAATTACATTAGATAAAGGACCATTTTTTGGTGATGATATATATGCATTAGGTGAAAAAATATTAAGTAGTGATATAAGTATTGGTGATGACATAAGTACAATTAAAATAGATACGAAAAAAGAGTATATTGAGTATTTAGTAAATGAGTTTACCCATTTAGATTTAAAAGATAAAAAGTTTGTATTTGATTGTGGTAATGGAGTTGCTGGTACGGTTCTTCGTGAAATACTAGATAGATTAAATATAAATCATCACATTATGTATGAAGAACCAGATGGAACATTTCCAAATCATCACCCTGATCCTAGTGATGTTCATAATTTAATTGATATTAAAAAAGAGTTAGATAGTGGTGATTTTTCATTAGGTTTTGCATATGATGGAGATGCAGATAGAATAGCAGTATTGTCTACTAAATATAACTTTAAAGGTGATGTTTTAGCACTATTTTTCTCAAGATTTATTGACAATCCAACAGTTATTGGTGAAGTTAAATGTAGTCAGATTATGTATGATATGATAAATAGTTATGGAAAAGCAATTATGTACAAAACAGGTCATAGTAACTTAAAAGTTAAAATCAAAGAAACAGATGCAAGTTTTGCAGCAGAAGTATCAGGACATATATTTTTCAATGATAGATATTTTGGATATGATGATGCTATTTATTCAACACTTAGAGCTTTGGAGTTATTAAGTAATGGATTTGAATATGATAAAGAGTATGAAAAACTTCCTCAACTATTTTCAACGGATGAGATAAATATAAATACCACAGAAGAGTTAAAGTTTTCTATAATTGATGAACTAAAAGAGAAGCTTGTCAATCCCCCTGAAAACTTCCCTACAATAAAAGAGATTATTACAGTTGATGGTGTTAGGGTTGTATTTGAAAATGGATGGGGATTAGTAAGAGCATCTAACACTACGCCAAAACTTGTTACAAGGTTTGAAGCAAGAGATGAAAAAACAGCTTTACTGTATCAAAATAGCTTATTGGAATTGCTTTAAAACTATACAAGACTAAAATATTAAAAAAACTAATTATTTTTTAAAATTAGTTTTTTTAAAATAGCCATTCTAACAGAGACTCCATTTTTAACTTGTTCTAACACTTTACATCTTTTATCATTTAGCAACTCATTACTTATATCTATATTTCTATTTACAGGTCCTGGATGAAGAATAAGAATATTTTTATTTTTAATTAAATCTTTTGTTATGCAATATTTGTTAGCATATTTTTCTTTCGTTTTTTCTAATTCATCTTCAGATATACTAAAATTATGTCTCTCATGTTGTACTCTTAAGCTCATAATAATATCTATATCATTTATAACTTTTTTAATATTTGTTGTTGTTTTGTATTTTGAAGTAACTCTAAACTCTTTTGGAGCTACAAGTATAGGATTTAGTCCAAATCTAGGCAATAACTCTAAGTTTGAACTGGCAACTCTTGAATTTAATATATCACCTACTATTGCTATATTTTTGTTTTTAATTTTATAATTAAAATTTTCCATTATAGTAAATAGATCAAGTAAAGCTTGTGTTGGATGTGCATTTCTACCATCACCTGCGTTTATTATAGGACAGTTAACTATTTGAGTTAAACTAGCTGGAAGTCCACATTCACTATGTCTTATTATTATAGCATCAGGTTTCATTGCATTGAGATTTATCACAGTATCTTCTACTGTTTCCCCTTTTTTTGTAGAACTTGTATTTACTTCAAGATTTACCACATCTGCACCTAGTCTCTTTGCTGCTATCTCAAAACTACTTCGAGTCCTTGTTGAGTTTTCAAAGAACAGTGTAACTATAAGTTTTCCATGAAGTATATCATTTGTTTGTAGGTCCTTAAATATAGTTGCATCTTTGTATAACTCTTCTATCTCTTTGTTTGAAAAGTCCGCTGTTGTTATTAAGTGTTTCATTAGATCTCCAAATTTATATTTTAAGAGATTATAGCATAGTTACTTTTTACTTCTATTTATATTTTTTATTTTATCTTGCCATTCATTTAGTGTTTTTTCATAACCTATATTATCTGTATGATAAAAGCTTAAATCTTTTTCTAAATATGTTTGTTCTACATAACCACCAAAATCATGTGGATACTTGTACCCAATATGGTTATCTTGTAAGTGAATAGGGATAGCCAATTTTTCATTTGTTTGAATATAGTTCAGAGTTTTATTGATAGCATTATAAGAGCTATTTGATTTAGGGCAAGATGCTAGATATATCACACATTGTGAAAGTATAATTCTTGATTCAGGATAACCTATTTTTGATGTACTTAGCATAGTACAAGTAGCTAGATTGAGTGCATTTGGATTTGCATTTCCTATATCTTCTGAAGCGAATATTACCAATCTTCTAGTAATATATTCAGGAGTTTCTCCACCATCTATTAATCTTCCTAGATAATACAATGCAGCATCAATATCACTACCTCTAATAGATTTTATCATAGCACTTGTAATGTCATAATGACTTTGACTACTACTCACCCCATCTCCTAAGTTTGATTGTCTTAGTTCCTTTAAAAGTTCAAGTGATATATTTGTATCAACTTTACTAGAATATTCAATAAGATTTAATAATGCTCTTCCATCACCTCCACTACTTGTTATAAGATAATCTTCTGCATCTTTATCTATTTGTATATCTAAAATTTTTATTGCTTTATTTTTTAGTAGTGTTAAATCTTCATAATTTAACTCCTTAAATTCAAATAAAAATCCCCTAGATCTTATACCAGCAGTTAATGAAAAAAATGGATTTTCTGTACTAGCTCCTATTATAATAGCATCATAATTTTCCATAATAGGAAGTAGTACCTCTTGTTGTGTTTTTGTTAGCCTATGAACTTCATCTATAAAAATTAGAGGTTTTATTAAAGCTTGATTATACTTCTTAAATACAACTCTTAACTCCTCTATTTTTATACTTGTTGCATTAAAGCTATAAAAGTCATAACCACTACTTTTTGCTATTATTTTTGACAATGTTGTTTTTCCAGTTCCTGGTTTTCCATAAAAAAACATATGAGGAATCTCTTGTTTTGTGATAAGTTTATAAAGTGCTTTATTTGGGGATATGATATGTGATTGACCTATGAACTCATCAAGAGTTTTAGGTCTTAAAATATTTGCTAGATTAGTATTCATCAAAATTATCGTCGTATTTTTGTTGCTTTTTGTTTAACTTTTTTTGTTCTTTCATAAAGTATCTTAAGTTTTCATATTCACTACTTTCAAGAAATCTAACTTTACCTGATGGGAGGTTATTAAGGTTTATCCCACCAAAAGATACTCTTTTCAAATCCATAACTTTTGAACCAAAATGTGCAAAAAATCTTCGAAGCTCTCTATTTTTACCTTCACTAATCGCAACTTTCAATTTTGAAAAATTTCTAGTACTTGTTTGTACTTCATATCCTAAAAATGGTGCAAACTCCATATTTTTTGTTTGTGTACTTTCCCATGCACCTGCAGTTGCATCATCAAGTGTTATACCATTTTGCATTGCACTAATCATTGCATTTGTAACTTCACCCTCTATTTTAATTTTATAAACTCTTTCAAGATTTGAAGTCATAAGTGCAGTTGCTATTTTAGGGTCATCTGTAAGTAAAAGCATACCTTCACTCGCATAATCAAGTCTTCCTATTGGTATAAAGTGACTATATTTTTTTGGAATGGTATCATATATGATAGTTCTACCTTGAGGGTCATTTTTCGATACAATTTCTCCTCTTAGTTTATTGTAAACAATAACTGTTGGTGCTCTAGTAAAATCGACTTTTACAGTTCTTCCATTTACTTTTACTATTGTTTTATATCCTACTTTTGTAGATAAGTCACTTATTGTTTTCCCATCAATTGAAACTTTTCCTGCTTTAATCAATTCATCAGCTTCTCTTCTACTAAATCTACTGTTGTGTGAAATAAACTTATTAAGTCTTGTTTTACCTTCATCTCTATTGTCATTATTTTCCATGATTATATCCTTTGAATTTATTGTTTATTTTGGTAAAGGTAAGCTTTGAAAACTTACCTTGAAGTCAAATTGTTCTATGTGGAACTATTTTATTATTGTACAAAAATAGTTGGAACTATCATTGGGTATTTTCTATATTTTCTTACACAATGTTTTCTAACAACTTTTCTTAGTTCCTCTTCTACAGCTCTTGTATTTTGTAAAATACCCTCTTTAATATGTTCTAAAAAGTTTTCTAATATATCCTCAATCTCTCTAGCAAAATTCTTTTCAAATTTAGAATCAACCATACCAAATGAACTAACTCTTGCAGGTCCAACAATCTTTCTTTCATTTTCAGAGATTTGAGCAACTATCATAATTACACCCTCGTTTGCCATAGTTTGTCTATCTATTACTACATCATCACCAATTTTTCTATTTCTTTGATTATCAATATAAGTTTTACCTGTTTTTACTGTTTTTATTTTTTTAAGATATTTTGGTGCTATTTCAACTTGCTCTCCATCACTTAAGATATATGTATTTCTTTCTAAAACTCCACAATCTATTCCAGTTTGGATATGTCTTACAACATGGTTATACTCTCCATGAATTGGTAGGAAAAACTTTGGCTTAAGTAGTCTTAACATAAGCTTTTGTTCCTCTTGTGCTGCATGTCCTGACACATGAATATCTGCATAGTTTTGATATGCAACACTAGCACCTGCTTTTTGGATTTGATTTATGATACCTGAAACACTTGCTTCATTTCCTGGAATAGCTTTAGCTGATAACACAATTTGATCTGTTGGTTTTATCTTGATATGTCTATGTTCATGTATTGACATTCTAAATAGTGCAGACATTGGTTCACCTTGTGAACCTGTTGTAACTATAAGAACCTCTTTATCAACATGCTTATTTACTTCATGTGCATCTATAAATAGATCTTTTGGAAATTTTAGATAACCTAACTCTAGTGCTATCTCTATATTTTTTTCCATACTTCTACCTATAACACATACTTTTCTATTGTATTTAATACCTGTTTCGATAGCTTGCCAAACCCTATGTAGATTTGATGAAAAAGTAGACATAATAATTCTACCTTTTGCTTGTGCAAAAATTCTCTCAAAAGTAGGTCCTACTGTTTTTTCTGTTTTTGTAAAACCAGGAGAGTGAGAATTTGTGCTATCACTTAAAAGAGCCATAACACCTTTTTCTCCATAATATGCAAGTCTATGGAGATCTGCTGGATAACCATCTACAGGAGTATGATCTATTTTAAAATCTCCTGTATGTATTATAGTACCAGCTTCAGTTGTAATGGCAAGTGTTGAACAATCAATTATTGAATGTGTCATATGCATCCATTCTACTTCAAAGTCCCCTATTCTTATAGGTTTTCTTTTTTGAACAACCCTGAAGTAGCTTCTATGTTGTTTCATTTTATGTTCATCAAACTTTGAACCTATCATTGCTAAAGGAAGTGATGCACCATAAATTGGAACTTGAATCTCTTTAAAAAAGTATGGCATAGCACCTATGTGATCTTCATGTGCATGAGTTATCACAATAGCTGTAATTTTACTTCTTATTTGTCTTATGTATGTAAAGTCAGGAATTAATATATCAACACCATGCATAGAGTCATCAGGAAAACTCATCCCAACATCAACTATTATTGCACTAGTATCAGTTTCAACTACCATCATGTTTCCACCAATTTCACCTAAACCACCAAGTGGTGTAACTCTTATACTTGCTTCTGTTTTTAGATTAAGTTTATTGTGTGGATTTAGTCTCTCTTTTTGTATTCTTTCATTAGTTTCAAACCCTTTAGCTAAGTCATTAGTCCAACCATTTCCACTAGTAGGTGGTTTCTTTTTTTGTGGTATAGTTTTACCTTTATTTGTATTGTTGTTAGTATTGGAATTTGTATTTTTATTTGATTCTTCAGAGTCATTTTTATCTGTAGAAGTTGTGTTTACTTGTGTGTTAGCAACTACCTTGCTTGTTTGTTTCTCTTCCATATTGTTTTACCTTTGTATAAATCTGGCTATACAAAGATGCATCAACTTCATGAGGTCTTAAAGTTTCTTTTATATTTAATTCTACAAATATATTGTTTAATAATTCTTTATTATAAGAAGAAGCTAAATTTTTTATTAATTTTTTTCTAGGTTGTATAAAACATACTTTTAGAAATTTATTAAAATCTAAATCAAATTTTTTACCCACATCTTTTTTAATATGAATAACAGCAGAGTCAACTTTTGGCTGAGGATCGAAACTCTCTGGAGGCACTTTTATAATAGTTGTAGCCTCTTTTGATATCAATTGTGTTATTACACTCAATGAAGAGTATTCTTTATCTCTACAATTTGCTGTAAATTTATCTGCAACTTCTTTTTGGATCATAACGATAATGTTCTCACAATTATTATCGTTCAATCCTTTTAATATAATATTTGTAGCTATATAGTAAGGCAGATTTGCTATTAAATCATACTTTTTACTATATAACGATGAATTATCATCCCATTTTTCTAACACATCACCTAAAATGATATTTAATTTTTTTGATGTTAATTCTTTTAAAAACTTTACTTTTAAAATAGAGTATAAATCTCTATCTACCTCATACGCTGTTACATCTTTGTACTTGACAAGTTTATTTGTCAAATCACCTAAGCCAGGCCCAATTTCTACGATATGATTATCATTTTTGGGAATCGATTGGATGATCTTATTTAATACCTCTTCATCTTTTAAGAAGTTTTGCCCATACTTTTTTTTAGCTTTTATATTTTCCATAGTTATCTTTAGATTTTATCCAAGATTAACTTAGACATAGCTATAAGTTTATAATGATTTGGTATAATACAAAAAATTATAAGTTATTTAGGATAAGTATGAGTTATTTTGCAAAAAGAATTATACCGTGTTTAGATGTTGATAATGGTAGAGTTGTAAAGGGTGTTAATTTTGTTGGTCTTCGTGATGCTGGGGATCCTGTAGAGGTTGCAAAACGATATAATAATGAAGGTGCTGATGAGATAACATTTTTAGATATTGGTGCTGCTCATGAGGGTAGAGATACTATAGTTGATGTTGTAAAAAAAGTTGCACAAGAAGTTTTTATACCATTAACAGTTGGGGGAGGTATACGAAAACTTGATGATATATACAATTTACTAAATGTAGGTTGTGATAAAGTTAGTATAAACAGTAGTGCAGTAGTTCGTCCAGATTTTATAAACGAGGGAGCTAAAAGATTTGGAAGCCAATGTATTGTTGTAGCTATTGATGTTAAAAGAGTTGCCGATGGTTCTTATCATGTATTTGTTAAAGGTGGTAGAGAAGATACAGGTATAGATGCTTTGAAGTGGGCAAAAGAGGTATACAATAGAGGTGCAGGAGAGATATTACTTACATCTATGGATGCAGATGGTACAAAAGCT
Organism: Campylobacterota bacterium; assembly: GCA_034723675.1. Classification (GTDB taxonomy): domain Bacteria; phylum Campylobacterota; class Campylobacteria; order Campylobacterales; family Arcobacteraceae; genus JAIOSF01. Next base: position 6,576 of record JAYEPD010000117.1, on the reverse strand, counting down.
GGATTTGAGACAAATATAACAGGACAAATAAGTAAATTGGTTGATATTCCTGTAATAGCTTCAGGTGGTGCTGGAACTATGGATCATATTAAAGAAGCATTTGAATGTGGTGCTGAAGCAGCACTTGCAGCATCAATTTTTCATTTTAAAGAGATAGATATTATGGAACTAAAGCATTATTTGTCATCTAAAAATATACCAGTGAGGTTATAGTTTTGATAGTATGTGCAGGAAATAATGAAATTTTCCCATTTGCTGTTCCTGTTGGAGTAGGGCTTTGTGAAAGTGCTATTAATCTTACTAGACTATGTTTATTTGATAAACCTGATTATATTATTTTTATAGGTAGTGCAGGAAGTTACAATAAAAATGAATATAAGATATTTGATATAGTTGAGAGTTCAGACAGTTCAAATATAGAGTTGTCTTTTTTTGATAATAATTCATATACTCCAATTGACAATGTTTTAAAAAGTGAAAATTTAAATATAAAAAGTGATACTATTGTTAACTCTTCAAATTATATTACAACAAATGATAGATTATCAAAAGAGTTTGAACAGTATAGAATAGGTATTGAAAATATGGAATTTTATTCTATAGTAAAAGTTGCTCAAGAGTTTGATATAGATGTAAAAGGTATATTTATTGTAACTAACTATACTAATAAAAATGCACATAAAGACTTTATATCAAATCACAGTAAAGCTATGGATAAACTTGTAAAATATTTATTGGATAAAAATATAATAAAATAGTTCTATATAGAGCTATTACCATTTAAGTATCTCTAACCCTAGCCATAATTGTTTATTGGTTTTTTTAGAAACATAAATATAGTTATATTTAAACGATAATTTCATTATCATCATAATCTCATTTATTTTAGGTAATTTATATCTTAATTCACTATTAAAACTTGAATTATCTTTTATATCATTATTTAGTGATTTATTGTATGTCAATTTATTTTGATATTGAAACTCTCTTTTAGCTCCAATAGTTATAAGTGATTGAAAATAAGATGGTAAGATTAATAACTTTTTATCATATTCATTATCTTTATTATGATTAATATTAGCACCTGAAGAGAAGAATAAATAGTCATTATAATTATTTGATGAAATTAAATTAAACAATAATTCTCCACCTATTATAGTTCCATTAAAAGTATTTTCCTTATAGTTACCTTCATAATCCAATACATTTAATCCAAGACCTATATGCCCATGTTTTGAAAATATACTTGGTACTTTAGATAATCTTTCTTTAAATTTGTGTATATTCAATGTTGTAAAGCTCCAGTTTGATAACTGATAGTTGTTTTTAATATTTGCAGTTAATGATGCAAGATTAACACTATTTGCTCTTTGCATAGATATATTTGATAATGAACCCATATTTTGTTTTATTAATGATAGCTCAAGATGAGTTATATTACTCTTATTCTCTTTACCTAATGCAACTGTCAAAGGTAAAAGTTTTGTATGATTTATACCCTCATTATATTTTTCTTTTTCTAATTTTTTAAATTTTTCATTTATTAAATTTGATATGTTAAGTTTTTCATTTTTAAATTTTTCTTTTCTCTTCATTAAATATATTTGAAATTCCCGTGCTTTTGTAGTAACTTTCGATGTATACTTTTTACAATAAAGATCTTTATGTTCATATGCCATTTCTGCTTCTTGTATGAGATTATTTATATTCCATAATTGGTTTGTAAATTTATTATATTTTTTATAAAATTTTCTTAGTGATGATATAAAACTTAACCTTTTGTTTATATCATTATCAAATAATGATGTAATATCAGGCCAATTATAATTTTCATATTTTGTTGTTAGTTCATTATATATTTTTTTAATTAAATCCTGTGCCATATATCCTTTGTTTCTATAACTATAAAAGGATGGATATATAGGTTTTGCTAAACCTTTTCTTGTGAACATTGCAACTAAGGTATTTGGTGCACTTGTTAATGGATTAAAATTTTTTATCTCTTCATTGCCTATACCTTGTGCAATGATTTTTACTAAAACTGATGCACAGTTTTGTGTAAAAAAATAATACTTTGCATTGTAGTTTTTTTTTGCTTCAAATAATCGTTTTAATAGATTTTTCTTTTGTTGTTCTGTTAATATAAGTTCAAATCTTAATAAATCTCTATCCTCTTCTATAGTGTAATGTTTTATTGTTTGATTTAATGTTTGTATATCCATCATAGTTAAGAATCCTCCTATTAAACCTTGTATAGACTGTCCAATAGATTTTAATGTATCTAAATCATTATTTTCTACTAGGTTAAACCAGCTTTTTGTACACTCATCTTTCATGATAGTTTTCGTATAGTTGTTTGTTATATTATTTGTAGTAGTATTTGCTAAAAATGAAACTACTATGTCGTTAGAATTTTCAATTTTCAATTTTTTTGATATATTATTGTTGTTTAGTTTTATTCGTAAAAGCAGATGTCCTGCAATTTCAGATGCATCAGTAGTACCTGGTGTAGCATATAATAGTTCAAATCCTTCTACTGTAGTGCTATTTATATCTCCAAAATCTATTGCTTTTAATGTTAAAGGGTCTGTAAATATAATATCGTTTAAAAAACCTTTATCTATAGTAGTACATATTATATTTTTTTGCTCAAGTGGGGATATAAAATTTTTAAATTGATTTTTTAAAAATTTATATTTATTTGGAGTTCGGCATTTAATAGAATTTTCTATAGTAGTAACTGATGGATTTATATATTCCATGGCAAAATCAACAAAATCTTCTTGAGGGTTTTCTAATCCTTTTATACTTGAGTATGCTCTTAAGTCTTGATTATTTGCTACATAACCATACATAGAGTATTCCCAACCACTAATATCTCTCCATTTTTTGCTTTGGCTTATTTTATACTTATTATCATATTCTTTTAATTGAATATATAATTGTTGATTGTCTAATGTAAAATCAATAGCATTTAGATTTACTATAAATACAAATAATAATAAGTTTTTATACACTTTTAATTAAATATATTCGATTTAACTCAGGAATGATATAGCTAAATGTGTTTACTAATTGTATTCTTGTAGCATTTTTTGGAGTTGATGTTATAACTGCTTGTGCTAAAATATCACTTGGGACATTTAGATATAAAGAAAATTGCTTTAAAATAGTTCCATCAAAAGCATAACTTTCTTTTATAAATTGATCTGCTACATCTGGATCTAATTTAACAGTCTTATAATCATTCCAAATAGATTTAGTTGTTTTATCTAAAGTCATATCTAAATTATAGCTACTATTTTTTGATAACTTACTCGTATATTTTGTATTTTTTGTAGTTGACTTTGAACTTTTATCTGTCATATCTGCACTCTTATTACTTGTATCTGCACTTATTTTACTTGTACGCTTACTTATATTGTCAGTAGCTTGAAATGTTGGTTTAGTATATTCTGTAATCTTAATTGATGATTCAAGTGTAGGCTTTATACTTTTTGTTGTTGTTGCATCTAATGTTGGTTTTGTGTAAATAGTCGTCTGGTCACTTAATTTTGTTGTATTATTTAAACTTTTTTTTGATGAGTCTATACTGTATTGTATAGATTTATCAGATACTTTACTTGTATATTTAAGCGATTGTTTTGTTAAGTCTGCTGTTGGTTTGATACTTTTTTTAGTTGTCGCATCTAATGTTGGCTCTGTATATTGTATAGTATTATTAGTTGTTTTTGTAGTAAACTCTTTAGTCGGTTTAATGCTTTTTTTAGTTGTTGCATCTAGTGATGGTTCAGTATATTCTGTAGAATTAGTACTTACTTTTGTAGTAAACTCTGCTGATGGTTTTGTTAAATATTTATGTGTATTTTTTATAGTAGTACCAGATATTTTTGCAGACTGTTTTGAAAATTTTATTGTTGTATCACTTGTAGGTTTAATACTTTTTTTATAAGTGAAGTCAAAAGTATTTTGAGTTGATTCACCAGTTATTGTAAAAGGTCCAGCAAAAAGATTCAATGAGCATAAAAGTCCAATATATAATTTAAATTTCTTATGATTTTTCATATTAGATTTTATCATATAAAATATAAATATATGATATAATATCAAGATGAAATAATAATGTTCCACATAGAACATTATATAAAGTTCATCAATAAAGGATATTAAAATTAAAACGATATATGACTATACATTAAAAGAGCTACAAAACACTATTAAACCTAGTTTTAGAGCAAAGCAAATTTATAATTGGATATATAAAAAATATGTAACTTCTTATGAGGAGATGAAGAATATACCAAAAGATTTAAAGCTAAATTTAGTAAAAAACTTTTCTATAGATATATCAAAAATAATACAAATAGAAGAAAGTAATGATGGAACAAAAAAGTATTTATTTGAATTTAAAGATGGAAAAACAGCAGAAGCAGTATTGCTACTTATGAAAGATAAACAAAAAGATAAAACAGGAAAAATAATAAAAAGTGAACAATATACTTTTTGTATCTCATCGCAAGTTGGATGTAAAGTTGGTTGTAGTTTTTGTTTAACTGCAAAGGGTGGTTTTGTACGAGATCTTACTGCTGGAGAAATTGTTGCACAAGTAAAATACTTAAAAAAAGAGAATAATATTGATGAGAATAAATCAGTAAACATCGTATATATGGGTATGGGGGAACCATTGGATAACTATGATAATTTAATTCAAGCAATAAAAATTATTGCAGTTGAAGATGGTTTGTCAATAAATACACGAAGACAAACTATATCAACAAGTGGAATAAGTAGCAAGATAGAAAAACTTGGACTTGAAAACTTAGGAGTTCAACTTGCTATCTCACTTCATGCTGTTGATGATGATCTTAGAAGTGAACTAATACCAATGAATAAAGCATATAATATAAAGTCAATAATAGATGCTGTTAAAAAATTTCCTATCGATACAAGAAAAAAAGTGATGTTTGAATATCTAGTAATAAAAGATAAAAATGATGATACTAAATCAGCAGATAAGTTAGTGAAACTCTTAAGTGGTATTGACGCTAAAGTTAATCTTATCTTTTTCAATCCATTTGAAGGGACAAGATATGAAAGACCATCAAATACAAAAATGGTAAAATTTCAAGAGTATTTATTGAGTAAAAACTTGATGTGTACTATACGAGAATCAAAAGGGATAGATATAAGTGCTGCGTGTGGTCAGTTAAAAGAAAAAGAGCAAAGAAAAGGTAAATAATGGGAACATTTGATATAATAATGGTAGTATTTTTGATGTTAGTTTTAGTAGGTGGAATGGCAGGATTCTTTATATATAATAGTAAAGAAGATTAGCAAGTACTTAGTAATAATATGTTATTATAATTAGATAATTTAAGTGAATATAGAAGAGGAATTAATATGGATATTTTAAATATAGCCAAAGATGTTTTTGAAATAGAATCAAAAGAGATAAAAAAATTATCTGAACTTTTAACAGAAGATTTTGGATCATCTGTTGAAGCAATAGTAAATACAAAAGGTAAATTTATCATATCAGGTATGGGTAAATCAGGAATTATAGGTAAAAAAATAGCTGCAACATTAGCAAGTACAGGAACTCCAAGCTTTTTTTTACATCCAGGAGAAGCTTATCATGGTGATTTAGGTATGATTGAGAAAGATGATATAGTTTTACTTATCTCTAATTCAGGAGAAACAGATGAAGTGCTTAAACTTATCCCTTTTCTAAAAGCTCAAGGAAATATAACAATATCAATGAGTGGAAATACGCAATCAACATTGGCTTTAAATACACAATACCACTTAAATGTATCTGTAGAGGTTGAAGCCTGTCCTTTACAATTAGCACCAACAAGTTCAACAACTGCAACACTTGTTATGGGTGATGCATTAGCAGTGGCACTTATGAAAGTAAGAAATTTTAAAGATAAAGATTTTGCAAAGTTTCATCCTGGAGGAAGTTTGGGTAGAAGATTATTAACAAAAGTTGAAAATGTTATGAAAAATGAGAATTTACCTATTTGTAGTGAAGATGAAAATATAAAAGATATTGTACATATAATAACAGATGGAAAATGTGGCTTAGTAGTTGTGGTAAACAACAATACAATAAAAGGTGTTATAACAGATGGAGATATAAGAAGGGCAATGGAAAATAGAGAAGATACATTTTTTGAATTAAATGCACTTGATATTATGACTCAAAATCCAAAACTTATAGATCAGAATTCTAAGTTAGTAGAAGCTGGTAATTTTATGGCAGAAAATAAGATAAATTCTTTAGTTGTAGTAAATCAAGATAAAGAGTTAGTTGGTATTGTTCAAATGTATGATTTAGGTATTTAAAAAAGTTGATATAGATTTATGGAAGATACAAAGAGATATTTTGAGATAAAAATAGTCGTTTATTTTTTGCAAGTGTGTACTGTTATTATGTTTTCCTTGACTAATATAGCTTTTGCATTAAAAGTTATGTTGATTTTTGGATATATTATGTTATTTCGTCAAGAGAGATGGCATAAACACTTAGCAATTATGTTTATAATGTCGATAATAATATTTATAGCAAGTGGT